>NZ_JBEAAM010000010.1:0-139795 GCF_040066175.1 Fontimonas sp. SYSU GA230001 | reverse complement strand
TCAGTTGTTCCTTTCCATCAGCAAAGCCCAGCGTCCCGCCGCCTGACAGCCCCTCACTCAGACCCACCCTTCAGGCTCATCTCTGGATTGGAAAGGACTTCCCTGGCCGCGCGCCCGTAAAATGCCGCCATGTGCTCGTCCCCCGTGATGCCCAAGCCGGTGCTCGGCATCGAGACTTCCTGCGACGAAACCGCCGCCGCCGTCTATTGCGGCCGGCGTGGCCTGCTCGCGCACGTGCTGCACAGCCAGGTCCGGCTGCATGCCGAGTATGGCGGGGTCGTGCCGGAGCTGGCATCGCGCGACCACGTGCAGCGGATCAGCGGCCTGGTGCGCAAGGCGCTGAACGATGCCGGCGTCGAAGCAGCGGGACTGGGCGGGGTCGCCTACACCGCCGGCCCCGGGCTGATCGGTGCGCTGATGGTCGGCGCCTCGGTGGCGGCCGGGCTGGCGACCGCCCTGGGCCTGCCGCTGATCCCGGTGCATCACATGGAGGCGCATCTGCTCGCGCCCATGCTGGAACACCCGGCACCGGACTTTCCGTTCGTGGCCCTGCTGGTGTCGGGCGGCCACACTCTGCTGGTCGCGGTCCGTGGACCCGGCGATTACGTGCTGCTCGGCGAAAGCCTCGACGACGCGGTCGGCGAGGCCTTCGACAAGACCGCCAAGCTGCTGGGCCTGCCCTATCCCGGCGGCCCGCATCTGGCGCGCCTGGCGGAGCAGGGCAAGGACGGCCGGTTCCGGTTTCCGCGACCGATGACCGACCGGCCCGGGCTGGAGTTCAGTTTCAGCGGGCTCAAGACCGCGGTGCTGACCGCCTTGCCGTCCGAGGCTTCGGAGCAGGACAAGGCCGATCTGGCCTGGGCGTTCCAGGAAGCCGTGACCGATACCCTGACGATCAAGGTCGCGCGCGCGCTGGAGGCGGCCGGCCTGCGCCGGCTGGTGGTCGCCGGCGGCGTCGGCGCCAACCGCCGGCTGCGCGAGAAGCTGCAGGACTTCGCCCGGCGGCGGGATGTCGCACTGTTCTTTCCGCGCAACGAGTTCTGCACCGACAACGCGGCGATGGTCGCCTACACCGGCTGGGTGCGGCGCGGCGATGGCGTCGCACCGGGTGGGCAGTTGTTCGCGACGCCGCGCTGGACGCTCGCGGATCTGGCACCGCCGCGCGCCGCGGACTGAATCGGCGTCCGCGGGCATTGCCCGTGTAGGAAATCCCGCACCGAACGGATTCGAAAATCGGTCGTCTTTTCGCGCGCGCGTTCGTCATTTCGGGTGACGCAGAAGCGCGATCCTGCGCCTAGCATGCGGCCATACCCGCTTGATCACGATGAGGAGACGCGATGGCTGCCAGGCGCAGGACTCGCGACGCGCGCGTGCGCGTGTCGAAAACCGTGCTGTTGTCCGCCGTCCTGGCGCCGGCGGCGGTCCATGCCGGTTCGTTCGACCTGTGGGGGCTCGACACGCAGTATCAGCTGCAGGCGGCCTATGCCTACGCGGTACGCCTCAAGGCGCCGCACGCCGGCATCATCGACTCTCCGCCGAGCGCCGAGATCCCGCTGCCGGACTACCTGAAGGTGCCCGAATCGGCGAACTACGACGACGGCGATCGCAACTTCGCCGACGACGCCGTCGTCAACAACCGCCTGACGCTGCTCGGCGAGCTGCATTTCATCAAGGACGAATACGGCCTGCTGCTGCGCGGCGATGCCTTCTACGACGATCCCTACCATCGCCGCAACGACAACGATTCGCCGGAGACGATCAACAAGACCGAAGGCCCGCACAACGAGTTCTCGGACATCGCCGAGTACCGCGCCGGTCGCCGGGCGCGCGTGCTCGATGCCTATGCCTATGGTTCCTGGTACCTGGGCGACAGCGCCGCGCTGAACCTGCGCATCGGCCGCCACATCGCCGCGTGGGGTGAGAGCCTGTTCTTTTCCGGCGTCGCGCTCGCGCAGTCGCCGGCGGACGCCACCAAGGCCACCGTGCCCGGCGCCGACGTCAAGAGCATCCTGCTGCCGGTCAATCAGGTGTCGATGCAGCTCGCGATCAATTACGACTGGACCCTGCTCGCGCAGTACAAGCTGGAATACCAGCCGGTCGAGCTCAATCCGGTCGGCGAGTATTTCTCGGTCTCGGACGTCGTCGGGCCCGGCGCCGAGTTCATCTGGGGCATCGAGAACCCGCTGTACCTGGCCAATCTCGCCGACGTCAACCTGCTGTCCGACGACGTGCCGGAGGCCCTGGACCTGATCCTGCGCCTGATGGCGCCGAACCTGCCGGCGCAGCAGCTGACCGGCGTGCTGGGCACGGTGTTCAACGTGCTCGATCCGCTGCTGCCCGACGTGAGCCTGCCGGTCGGCCAGATCCAGCAGCCCGGCGCGCCGCGCTACATCAACGTCAGACGCGGACCGGACAAGCGGCCCAGCGACTACGGCCAGTGGGGCGTCGGTCTCAAGTACCAGGTCACGCCGGAGACGACCCTGGGCCTGTACCAGCTGCGCTACCACAACACCACACCCGCGCCGGTGCAGAACTACGGTTATGCGACCCTGCTCGGCACCGACGAGACTCCGCTGCTGACCACGCAGGCGCTCGGCCTGCAGGTGCCGGTGACCTACAACATCCGCTACTTCGACGGCATCGACCTGTCGGCCTTCAGCTTCTCGACGACGCTGCTGGGCATCAACTTCGGCGGCGAGGCGATCTACCGCGACGGCGTCGATGTGCTGGTCGATGTCGATGGCGGCCTGCTCGGCCCGGTGCCGACGCCGACGCGCGCGCGGGTGCTGCAGGGCCTGCTGTCCGGGCTCTACACGGTCGGCCCGACCGGATTCTGGGACTCGTTCACCCTCGTCAGCGAGTTCGGTTACGTGCATGTGCGCGACGTCGATCCGGCCTGCGGCCCGACCAGCTGCTCGACCGAACTCACCAACACGCGTGATGCCTGGGGTTACTCCTTCCTCGCGCTGATCGACTACAAGAACATCTTCAACGGCTGGGATCTGCAGGTGCCGGTGACCTATGCCGGCGTCGGCGCCGGGCATTCGGCCTTCGCTTCGGGCCTGGGTTCGCTGATGGGCGAGGGCGACCGTCGCGCCGGCATCGGCTTCAACTTCACCTGGCTGCAGAAGCTGCAGCTCGGCGTCAGCCTCAGCGCCTTCCTCGGCCGGCCGGATTTCAAGGAGCGCCCCTACGCCGACCGCGACATGATGGCCTTCACCGCCAAGTACGCGTTCTAGCGAAGCTAATCAATTCGGGTGATGCTGCGCCGGCGCCCCGCCTCTAGTTTTGCAAGGGAGGGAGTCCATAACGACTGGGGGAGTTTCCATGGCGCGGCTGTCGAACGCGGGACAAGCATTGCGGACGCTGATGGCGCTGGGCATCGCGGCGCTGAGCGCACCGGCGGGGGCCGGATCGTTCGACCTGCCGTTCGGCATCGACGGCAGCTACAAGCTGACGACGACCTACAGCCTGGCGGTGCGCATGCAAGAGCGCTCGCGCGCCCTGTCAGATGGCGAAGTGGACAACTTCCAGTCGGTGGTCTATCCGCAGCCGGACGATTTCAACCGCGTGATCGGCTTCGGCCACACCGGCCTGCCCTCGACGATCAACTTCGACGACGGCAACAAGAACTTCGACCGCTACAGCCCGGTCAACAACCGCCTGAGCGCGTTCTACGAAGTGCAGCTGCGCCGCGACAACTTCGGCCTGCTGGTCAGCGGCAACGGATTCTACGACTGGGTTTTCCATGAGGACACCGACCGCGATCCGGTCAATCCGGACGACCCCAACGACTACGCTCCCAACACGCTGGCCTGTTCCGCGGACCGCGAGAACTGCGCCTACAACAAGTTCTCCGACGGCGCGGTCTATTACAACGGCGAGCGTTCGCGGCTGCTCGAAGCCTATGCCTACGCGGACTTCTTCATCACCGACGATATCGCCGTCAACGTCCGTTTCGGCAAACACCTGGTGGCCTGGGGCGAGAGCCTGTTCTTCCCCGGCATCGTCAGCGCGCAGGGGCCGTTCGACGCGACCAAGGCCTTCATTCCCGGCGCCGAGATCAAGGAGATCCTGCTGCCGGTCAACCAGGTCTCCGGCACCATCGCCATCGGCTACAACTTTTCGCTGATGGGCTACTACCAGCTCGACTACAAGCCGAGCGAAGTCTTCCCGGTCGGCGATTTCTTTTCCGTGGCCGACGTCGTCGGTCCGGGCGCGGAGCTGGCCTACGGCTCCGGCAACCCGGCTTACGGCGACAACTGTCCGGGCCTGTTCTCGATTCCCGGGTTGCCCTTCGATCCGAGCCTGATCTGCGGCCTGGGCGGCGGCGCCGGCGGCGGCCTGATCAACGCGCCGCGCACGATCGACGTGCCGCGCGAGAAAGACATCCGGCCGGGCAAGAAGGGGCAATGGGGCGCCGGCATCAAGGCGCAGGTCACGCCGACGACCAGCCTGGGTGCGTACTACATCAAGTACCACAACCACAATCCGACGGTGAACCTGAACTTCGGTTACGCGAGAATCGGCGACAACCCGGTCACCGGCCAGCCGGTCACCACGCAGCTCATCAACCAGAGCGTGCCGGTCAGCTACAACGTCAAGTATTTCGGCGACATCACGATGATCGCCGGCAGCTGGACGACGACGCTGCTCGGCCTGAACTTCGCCGGCGACCTGATCTACCGCGACGGCATCGACGTGTCGGTCGCGGCGGACATCTCGGGCGTGCTCAGCCCGGTCTTCAGCCCGGCCAAGACCTATCAGGCGAACATCTCGTCGCTCTACGTCGCCAATCCGAAGTTCTGGTTCTACGACGAAGTCGCCATCGTCGGCGAGGCGGCCTATCTTTATGTCGCCGACGTCGAACCGATCCAGCGTTTCAATGGCCAGGAGCCGCGCGGCGACGGCAAGGTCATGTTCTACGACGACAAGGCCTGGGCCTACCAGCTGCTGATGCTGCCCAAGGGACGCAACGTGGTCGCCGGCTGGGATCTGGGCACGCCGATCTCGTTCGCCCACGCGGTGGACGGTCAGGCATCCACGGCCGGCACCTTCGGCTCGCTGTTCGGCGAAGGCGACATGCGTGCGTCGCTGGGCATCACGGCGCAATACCTGCAGAACCTCGAGATCGCCATCGCCTACAACTGGTTCATGGGCAAGTCGAGCGCCACGGTCAAGGACAGTCCGATCCCGTCGCACCCGGTATCCGACCGCGACTACGCCACGCTGTCCATCAAGTACAACCTGTGACGTCCCTGCATGGCGGCAGTGGCGTGCGTCCGAACGTCCCCCGGAGGGATATCGCTTCTGTCATGACCACCACCGCACCCATCGACCCCACGGAGTTCCGCAGGGCGCTCGGCGCCTTCGCGACCGGGGTCACGATCATCACCGCGCGTGCTGCCGACGGCACGCCGCTCGGCATGACGGTCAACAGCTTCAACTCGGTGTCGCTCAATCCGCCGCTGGTGCTGTGGAGTCTCGCCAACAGCTCGCTGAGCTTCGACGCGTTCTGCAAGGCCGAGTACTGGGCGGTGCACGTGCTGTCCGCCGAGCAGCAGGAGCTGTCGGCGCGCTTCGCCCGCCGCGGCGAGGACAAGTTCAGCGGGCTGGAGCTCGATGCCGGCATCGGCGGCATTCCCCTGCTCAGAGGCTGTGCCGCGCGTTTCCAGTGCCGCACCGCCTCGCAGTACCAGGGCGGCGACCACGTCATCTTCATCGGCGAGGTGCTGGCCTTCGACCGCGACGAGACCGCGCCACTGGTGTTCCACGGCGGCCGGTACGCGCACGCCACGCGGCGCGATCCCGCCGAGGCCAAGCCGCGCAGCGCGCATCTGGCCGGCAGCTTCGGCGAGGATTTCCTCGGCTATCTGCTCGGTCGCAGCCACTTCCGCTTCTTTGCGCAGATCCGCCCGCATCTGGTCGAAGCCGGCTTGAGTGACGAAGAGTTCTACGTGCTGGCCTCGCTGACGCTCAAGCCACTGATGAGCGCCGAGGATCTAGCCGCCGGCATGGAAGGCGTGCTCGACGAGCAGAGCGCGGACGCGCTCAGGGCGCTGGTCGAGCGCGGTTTCGCGCGTGTGGCGTCGCCGGCCTCATCGACTTCGAGTGCGAGTTACGAGCTCACCGACGCCGGTCGCGGCTGCGCGCTGCACCTGATCTCCGCGGCCAAGGCGGTCGAATCCCAGGTCCTCGAACGCCTCGGTCACGCCGATGCCGTCGTGCTCAAGTCGCTGCTCAACCGCCTGCTGACGGTGATCGATCCGCAGGCGGCGGCGCTGTGGGGCCGCGGCGAGACTTGAGCGCAAGCCCGGGAAACGCCCGCCAAGTCCTTCGCCGGCGCTGACCGCCCGCGATCGCGCGCCGCGGCGGCGCGCCGTGGTGTCAGCGGTAGGCGCTCGGTGTGGTTCCGGTCAATTTCTTCATCAGCCGTCGCAGCGCCGTCGGGTCCTGATAGCCGACCTCGGCGGCGATGCGCTCGATGGGCATGCGGCTGTGTTCGAGCAGAGCACGGGCGCGCTGCAGGCGCACGCTCTGGATCAAGGCCAGCGGACTTTTGCCGGTGGCGCGGCGCACGTGGCGCGCCAGGGTCCGTTCGCTCATGCAGCGTTCGGCGGCGAGCGCGGCGACCGTCGGCACCGCGGGCAGGGACGATTCGATCCGGGTGGTCAGCTGCGCGACGAGCGCGTTGCCGGCCGCCAGCAGCGCCGGCGCAATGAACGGCGCCTGTGCTTCGCGGCCGTCGATGAGCAGCATGCGGCTCACGGATTCGGCCAGGGCGTTGCCGCAGCGGCGACGCAGCAGGTACAGCACGAGATCGGTCTGCGCCAGCGCGGCGCCCGCGGTCACCACGCCGCCGTCCTCGCAGATCATGCGGTCGGCATCGACCCGGCACTCCGGTTCGAGCCGGGAGAGCAGCGGCGCCAGCCACCACGCGGTGGTCGCCGTCCGCCCGGCCAGGAGGCCCGCGCGCTGAAACAGGAACACCGCCGAGCACGAGGCCGCGGCCTGGCCACCGCGCACGACATGCCGCCGCAGCCGCGCGGCGATCTCGCCGGCGTCGGGTTCGTCGAGGCGCCGCCGCAGGCTGCCCGGCTCGTCCATCCCCAGTGCCGGCACGATCCACACCGAGGCATCGCGTCCGGACCTGGGCAGCCGCGCGGTCTCGACCGAGACGCCACGTTGTAGCCGGACCGAGCCGCCGTGCAGCGAGCACAGCCGCCAGCGCGGCGCGGCCGCGCCGCAGCGGGGCGCCAGCGCACGCGCGGCATGCAGGATGTCGAGCGTGACCGACACGCTCGCGGCAAAGGCGCGCTCCGGTACGACGACCGTGAAATCCGTCATGGCAGATAACGCACGACAAATGTCGAATCGGACACTGCCACTGTGCGCGCGTCTCGGCTGCAATACAAGCCATCCGCGCGACCGGAGCCCGAACGTGCCGACCTGCACCGCCCATCACGACCCGAACCGGGACGATCCCCGGCGATCGCCATCGACGGCGTCACCCGGCGCGTGTATGTCGCCGGCCACGGTCCTGCCGTGATCGTCATGACCGAGATGCCGGGCATCAGCCCGCAGGTGGCGCGCTTCGCGCGCTGGGTGTGTGCGGCCGGCTTCACCGTGTACATGCCGTCGCTGTTCGGCCGTGACGGCGCAGTGCCCGGCGCGGAGGAGGGTGTCCAGGTCTTTCGCCAGACCTGCGTGCACGCCGACTTCCGCGGCCTGATGAGCAACCGCAGCAGTCCCGTGCTCGACTGGCTGCGCGGGCTCGCGCGACAGGCGCTTGACGAATGCGGCGGCGCCGGCGTCGGCGCCATCGGCATGTGTTTCACCGGCAACTTCGCCATTTCCCTGATGCTGGAGCCGGCCGTGCGCGCGCCGGTGGTCTGCCAGCCGTCCCTGCCGATGGATGCGCCCGCGGCGCTGAACATGCCGCACGAGGAACTGGCCCGGGTGCGCCAGCGCCTCGAACGCGAAGACCTGAGCGTGCTGGCCTTCCGTTTCGAAGGGGATCGGCACTGCCGGGCCGAACGCTTCGCCGCCTACGGTGCAGCGCTCGGTCCGCGCTTCGAGGCGCGGGAGCTGCCCGATGCCGCGGCGCATTCCGAGCCGCCGCCGTTCTTCGCGCGCATCGTCGCCTGCCCGCACAGTGTGGTGACGGCGCATCTGGTGGACGCGGCCGGACATCCGACCCTGGCCGCGCGCGACGAGATCCTCGCCTTTCTGGAACGGCGCCTGAAAGGCACGGACCGGGTGTTGCCGTGAACCGGCCGGACCACCGGCCCGGCGCTGCGGCCGCGGGCGCGCTGCGCTTGATCGGGCGCAGCAGCTCGCACTACACCCGCATCGTGCGGATGCTGGCGCACGAACTCGACTTGCCGCTGGAACTCGAAGTCGTGCACGACCTCACCCGGCTCGATGCGGCGCACTACGGCGGCAATCCGGCCTTGCGCGTGCCGGTGTTGCGCGTCGGCGGATCCGCGCTGTGGGGCACCGAACACATCTGCCGGCATCTGGTGGAGCGGGCCGGCCGCATCGGCGATCCGCGCATCGTGCTGACCGAGCAGCTGCGCGACGAGCGTCTGCGCAACGCCCAGGAACTGGTCTGGCACGCGATGGCCGCCCAGGTGCAGCTGCGGGTCGGTCTGGCCGTGAACCAGCTTCCGGCGGACAACCCGTTCTTCGTCAAGATCCGCACCGGGCTGGCCGCGGCCCTGGCCTGGCTCGATGCCCGGCTCGACGACGCACTCGGCCGACTGCCGACCCCGCGCGATGTCAGTCTGTTGGAAGTGTCGCTGTACTGCCTGATCGAGCATCTGGCCTTCCTGCCGACGGTCGCGCTCGATCCGTACCCGCGTCTGCGTGGCTTTGCCCGGGACTATGGCGTCCGCGACTCGGCCCGCCGCACGCCGCTGCACTTCGACCCCCGCCCCCATGCGCGCCAGGAGGCGTCATGACACTCCAGCTCCCCGCACTCGATCCTGCCACCGTGACGCCGCGCACCGCGTCGGCCTATCCCGAGGTGTTCCATCCGCGCGTGCTGCCGCGCGAGAAGCGCGCGCTCGGCGATGCACTGGGCCTGACGCGCTTCGGGGTCAACCTGACGACGCTCCATCCCGGCAAGGAATCCTCGCTGCGCCACCATCACTCGCACGAGGACGAGATGGTCTTCATCCTCGAAGGCGAAGTCGTGCTGCGCACCGACGCCGGCGAGCAGACCCTGACCGCCGGCATGTGCGCCGGCTTTCCGGCCGGCAGCGGCGACGGCCATCAGCTCGTCAACCGCAGCGCGCACCCGGCGCGCTATCTCGAAATCGGCAGCCGCGATCCGGCCGACACCGTCGGCTATTCGGACGTGGACCTGGCGTGCCGCAAGAACGCCGCCGGCGGCTGGGTGTTCAGCCGCCGCGACGGCCGTCCTTATTGAACGCGTCGGCGATGGACGACACCGCCTCCGGTCTCGCTTCGATCGAGGCGCTGCTCGACGCGGCCGCGGCGCGCATGCCGCTCGCGCTCGGCCGCGCGTTCTGGGGCTTCGGCGGCGTGCACGGCGGCCTCGCGCTGGCGCTGCTGGCCAGGGCCATGCGCGCGCATGCGCCAGGGCAGCCGCTGCGGCAGGTGTCGGCGCGGTTCCTGCGTCCGTTGCGGGGGGCGTTCGAACTCGATGCGCAGGTGGATCACGCCGGCCGGTCGGTCACCTGGCTGTCGTCGCGCGCGATCGAGTCCGGCGTGACCGTGGTGGCGGCAACTGCGGTTCATGCCCGTGGCGCTGAGGACTCGGTCAGGTCCCTGGGCCTGGACATGCCGGACGTGCCGCCGCCCGCCGCCTGTCAGCCTTACTCGGTTCCGTCGGCGCTGTTCCCGCTGGCGACCCACATCGAGATTCGTCCTGTCGGCGCGACGCGTCCCTACGCCGGCGGCCGCCGTGCCGAACTCATGGCCTGGCTGCGGATACGCGGCGAGGACGCATCGCCCGACCCGGAGCGGCTGATCTTCCTGATGGATGCGCTCGCGCCGTCCTACGCGGCGATCCTGAAGGCACCGGCGGTCCTGCCGTCCGCGACCTTCAACGTGATGTTCGGACAAGCCCGCGAGGCCCATACCAGCCCCTGGCTGCTGCTGCGTGCGACCACCCCGCTCGCCGGTCGGGACGGCTGGCTGCACGAACGGCTGGATGCCTGGGCCGAGGACGGCGGACACTGGGCCTGTGGCGAACAACTGCGCGTGCTGCGCGGCAGCGCGGCCGGGTGATGCCGGATCAGCGTCGATCGGCTCAGGGCATGTACGCGCCGCCGTTGGCGTCCAGCGCCGCGCCGGTGACGGCACTCGCGTAATCCGACACGAGGAACAGCGCCGCGCGCGCGCATTCGTCGTCGGTCGGGATGCGGCGCAGCGGGATCGTGCAGGCGACCTGTTCCTTGAGCGATTCGACGCTGACCTTGTTCTCGCGGGCCTGCCATTCGAAGTAGCCCTGCACCGGCGCGCCCCACATCCAGCCCATGTGGATCGTGTTGACGCGGATGTTGTCCGGCCCGACTTCCTTGGCCAGGTACTTCACCGAGTTGGCCAGCGCCGCCTTCGATGCCGCGTAGCCGGCCTCGCCCAGCGGCGGCACCACGCGCGCCGCCATCGTGTTGATCATCACGATCGCGCCGCCACCCTGCCGTTTCATCTGCGGCAGCACGCACTGCGTGAGCTTGAGCGTGCCGAGCAGGTTGGTGCCGAGCACCGCGTTCCAGCTGTCGAGGTTGGCCGACGAGACGTAGTCCATGTCGCCGTGCAGGAAGGCGCTGTTGACCAGCGCATCGATGCGGCCGAACTTGTCCGCGGCCGCGTTCGCCAGGCGCTCGCACTGGTTGCGGTCGGTGATGTCGGTGACGCACTTGAGCACCGCGGTGGCCGGGTTCACGGCGCGGATGCGCGCTTCCGCGTCGTCGAGCTTATCCATCGAGCGCGCCGCCACGGCCACGCCGCTGGCGCCCTCGCGTGCGGCCTCGACGGCGAGCTTGACGCCCAGGCCCGGGCCGATGCCGGAAACGATGACGATCTTGTCCTTGAGCAGCATGACGTTCTCCGTGATCGATGAATCGTCATCCCCGCACCAGCGGGAACGACGAGGCGGGCCTAGTGGTTGCGTTCGATGTAGCGCCTGCGGTACTCGGCGAAGTCGTGCTTCAGCTGCTCGACGTCGAGGCCGAAGTGCTCGCTGTCGTACTCGTGCGCGGCGCGGTTGGCGCGGCGGTTGTCGTCGAGCCAGCGCTGCATGGCCCGCTCGGTTTCCGCTGTCAGCGTGTAGCCGGCCCAGGCGTAGATCTCGCGCACGACGTCGAGCGGACGCTTGACGGTGTCCTCGAAGCGTACGTCGAAGAACGGCGCCGGGTTGGCGTCGCGCACGCTCATCGTGTGCTTGAACGCGCGCGCCATCAGCGCGCTCCACTCGCGGCCGGCGGCGGTCGGATCGACTTCGTTGCTGTAGATGCGCCACAGCGTGTCGAGGAAGCTGGCGATCGACGGGATCGTGTCCACCGGGTCGCGGTGGGTCTGGATCACGCGCGCGCCGGGGAAGGTCTCCAGCAGGATGTGCATGCGCAGCAGGTGGTGCGGCGCCTTCAGCACCCAGCGCGCCGCGGTGATGCCGCGCTGGCGCTTCTGCCACTGCAGGAACTGCAGCATGCGCTTGAGCTCGTCATAGGCCGGGCGTTCATCGACGCGGTTCAGCCACTCGACGTAGCTCGGGATGCAGGCGTAGCTGTTGAGCGCGGCCATGAAGCTGTGCTCCATCAGCATCACTTCCTCGTCAGCCTGGTCGGCGTCCATCGGATGGATGGTCAGCAGCTTGGGCATGGCCTCGACCATGACCTTGACCTCGGCACGTGCCTGCGCGATGCGCTGTGCCGGTTCGCGCAGATCCTCGCCGGGGAACGGCACCGGATAGCGCGACTCCCACCACGGCATCGAGTAGAACTGCGGGTCCTGCGCGAGCAGGCGTTGCAGCAGCGTCGTGCCGGTGCGCGGCAGGCCGACGATCACCAGCGGCGCCTCGATCCGTTCGTCCGCGATCTCCGGATGGCGGCGGATCCAGTCCGCCATGCCCAGGCGGTTGACCAGCAGCTCGATGACCTTCTGGTGCAGCAGCGCACGGCCCAGATCAGACAGCCGCGCCTCGCTTTCGAGCGCACGGCAGAAGACGTCCAGCCCTGCGCGGAACGACGACGGGCCGAAGTCGGTCAGGCCGCCGCTCTTGGTGCTGGCCTCGGCGAGCAGGGCCTGGGGTTCGAACACGATGCTCATCTGTGCTCCGCGGCAAGGTCGGCAAGTTTCACGACGCGCGTCTGCGGCTGCACCGCCTCGCGCGCGCCGACCCAGCGCAGGCACATCGTGCCGCGCTGGTGACCGGCGGTTTCGAGCCAGTTCGGATGGCCGGGATCGCGGTGCGCCAGCACCAGCGTCACGCTGCCGTCCGGTGCGACCTGCGCGGAATGCGCGTTGTGGTGCACGCGGTGGTAGCGGTAGTCCAGCGACTCCATCCACCAGTTGTTGATCTGCAGGTTCCAGAACCGGCACTCGGGAATGCGCGGCAGGTGGATCAGCAGCGCCTCGTCGTCGGCGAGCTGCCAGGCCGAGTGGTAGTAGAGGATGTTGGGATCGCCGCCGGCGCGCTGGCAGACGTCCTGGTCGGCGAGCGGCAGCTGGTTCACGTGGGGCAGGTAGCTCTGCGCCCAGTCGGCGAAGACCTGCGCGGTGCCCTGCACGAATGCCGCGCTGCGCTTGAGGCCGGTGTGGATGCGTTCTGCGGACAGCGGCTGCGGCCGCGCATCGCCGTGTCGGCGCGCGATCGTCAGCTGCGCCGGCCGCTCGGTCTGTCGGTCCATGAAGGTCTGCCGCACGATGATCGCATTGCTCGCGGCGTCCAGCTGGAGCCAGTTGCCGGGCTGCGGTGTGCGGCTCAGCACGATCTCGAAGCGGCCGTCGGCATCGAGCTGCAGGTCCCTGGCGTCGAGAAAGCCGGTCTGCTCCATCCTGCCGTCGGTTTCGTAGCCGCCCTTCTGGCTGCCGAAGCTCAGGTAGGGCACGGTGCCGCGCTGGCCGCGGATCACGTACTCGTGGGCGCCGCTGATGCGTGCCATCAGATACAGGTTGTCGGGATTGTCGGCGCCGATCTTGCCGGTCTCGTGCGAAGGCATGAAGAACGCCGGAAAGTCCGGATCCGCGCACTCCAGGTGCATCTCCAGGCCGATGCGCAGCAGTCGCGTCAGATAGCGCCAGCCCTCGGCGCGGTCGAGCATCGTCGCCGCCGCCTCCGGGCGCAGGATCTGCCGGCCGGCCTGCTTGAGGCCGTCGCAGAACTCGTCCCAGAGCCGTCCGCTCCGCACCGCTTCGTCGATGTCGCGCTCCCCCAAGTTTCCGCTCCGCCGTGCACGAGTATCGACCTTAAGCGTGGCCGGTGCGCGGAGCTTCACCTGTTTGCATGAGAACGCAAGGCGGGAGTGGAGGATCGGGAATCGCCAACAGCAGAGCGAGCGCGCTTCGACGAGTCCCGGCGCCTTCTCACACCCAGCGCTTGACCACCGTGCGCAGGCCGCGGATGCGGTCCATCAGCTTGCCGGTCTGCGAGCCGGGTGGCGGCGCCTGCACCGGCGCGGCGACTTCGTAGCGGCGCGTGAGCTCGGGCGTCTGCGCCAGGCGGTGATGCTGACGCAGCGCGGAACTGACGGTGATCTTGCACTGGCTGTCGTGGATCGGCTTGGTGATGAAGCGATACACCTGCCCCTGGTTGATCAGCTCGATCGCGGTCCCGGCGTCGGCGCGCTCGGTGAGGATCACCGAGACCAGCTCCGGATGATGCTGCTTGAGCGTGCCGATCAGGTTGATGACCGGATTGTCCTGCACGCGCGTGTCGGAGACGATCACGCCGATGCGTTCCTGTTCCAGCAGGCCGACCGCCTCGTCCATCGTCGTCGCGCCGACGACGCGGAAATCGCCGCCGAGGATGGCCTGGATCTTCGCCGGCACCTCGGCATCGTCGTCGAGCACGAGCACGGCCGGTGGCGCGCCGGGGGCTGGTGCTGCGCCCTCGGCGTGCGTCGTCGCGGCGGCGCTGGCGCGCGCGGCGGTCACCGCACGTGCGACGGTGGTCGTCAGGTCCTCGTTCGACCAGGGTTTGTTGATGAAGCGGAAGATCTCGCCCTCGTTGATCGAGCCGATGATCGCATTGAGATCGGAGTAGCCGGTCAGCAGGATGCGCATCGCGTGCGTGTTGAGCTCGCGTGCCGCGCGCAGCAGTTCGATGCCGGTCATGCCCGGCATGCGCTGGTCGCTGACGATGACATCGACCGGCTGGGTCTTGAGCAGCTCCAGCGCCTCCTGGCCACTGTTCGCGGTGAACACCTCGTACTGGCCGCGGAACAGCATCCGCATCGTCGTCAGGATGCGCGCCTCGTCATCGACGAACAGCACGCGCGCTTTGGTGGTTTCGTTCATCGCAACGGCTTCCGGGTCGGCGGTTGGGGATCAGGCGAACGCCGGCTCGGCGGCGGCGCTGGGTGCCACCGCGGCCGCGCCGCGGGACTGCTTCAGGGGCAGGTGGACGGTGAACTCGCTGCCCTTGCCGGGCGTCGAGCGCACCTCGATGGTGCCGCCGTGATCCTCGATGATCCGGTACACGATCGACAAGCCCAGGCCGGTGCCCTTGCCGACCGGCTTGGTCGTGAAGAAGGGTTCGAAGATGCGTGCCCGCACCTCCTCCGACATGCCGCAGCCGGTGTCGAGGATGCGGATCGCCACCCCCTTGGGACCGGCGGCGGTGTGGATGTAGATCTTGCCGTTGCCGTCGATCGCCTGCGCGGCGTTGTTGATCAGGTTCAGGAACACCTGGTTGAGCTGCGACGGCGAGCACTCGACGGCCGGCAGCTTGCTGTACGACTTGACCACCTCGACGCGATGCTTGAGCTGGTTGTGGCAGATCTTCAGCGCCGAGTCGATGCCGTCGTTGATGTCGAACAGGTCGGTGCGCGAGCGGTCCACGCGCGAGAAGTCCTTGAGGCTGCCGACCAGCTCGGCGATCTGCTGCAGGCCGTGATCGGTGTCGCCGAGCAGGTTGTCGAGGTCGCCGACCAGTTCGCGCGCGTTGATCGACTCGGCGATGCCCTGCGCCGCCTCCAGCGCCTGCGCCACCTGCTCGTCGCTGGCGCCGTCGCTGGTCAGCAGGTCCAGCGCGCGGGTCTGCGCCTCGACCAGACTACGGATGTCGGCGAGCGAGCCGCGCACGATCTCGGCGTTGCTGCGCGCGTAACCGAGCGGCGTGTTGATCTCGTGGGCGACCCCGGCGACCATCTGGCCGAGCGAGGCCATCTTCTCCGACTGGATCAGCTGCGCCTGCGAGGCCTTCAGTTCCTTGAGCGCGAGGCTCAGGTCGCGGGTGCGCGCCTCGACCTGTTCTTCGAGATGCTCGTTGGCATGCGAGAGCTCGTCGTTGGCCTTGTCCAGTTCGCGGTAGCTGCGCCGCAGGCGCAGACCGAGCCAGGCCAGCACCAGCAGCAGGATCGCCGCGTAGGCGGCGAGGTAGAGGCGATACTGATTGGCGATCGCCACCTGACCGGAGTGCCAGTCCATGTAGGCCTGTTCGAGCGCCTGCAGCTCGTCCGCGGTCGGCTTGGACAGGAAGCCGGAGATGCGGCCGACCAGGTCCTTCTTGTCGGCGAGCACGCCGGAGACGGTCATGCGCAGCGCGCGCGCCGCGGCCTGGGTTTCTTCCGGCTGGCCGTCGGACAGCGCGGTGATGCGGTCGAGCAGGCCGGTGATGTTGGCTTCGTTCATCGGTGTCTGCACCGCGCCGAAGGTCGTGACCTCGCTCTTGAGCTGGTTGACCAGCACGCGTGCCTGGTTCTCGGGCGTGTCGCCGATCAGCGCCAGCCACTTGTCGCCGAGCACCGGTACGGCGTCCATGCCCTGGATCATGCGCGCGCTGTTGAGGCTGTTGCGGATCTCGAAGTCGTAGGCCAGTTCGAACTTGGCTTCGATCGTGTCGAGGAACGTGTCCAGCGCGGCATCGATCGCCGGCGACAGGCCGCGGACCGCGTCGTCGCCCTTTTCCAGCGCGTCCAGCGCGTCGCCGAGCTGGGCGGTGATGGCCGCGCGTGCATCCTCGATGTTGGACAGCGTGCTGACGCCGACCTGCGTGACGGCGCGGTTGAGGCTCACGTCGAGGGCATCGACGACGCGGATCTTCCTCAGGCGCTCGAGGTGCTGGGCGTTGTCCACGGTCTGCGTCATGCGGACCAGGAACGCCAGTACGCCAATGGCCGCAGCGGCCAGCAGAACCGCCACGATCGGCAGAAGCTTGCGCCAATTCATCCCTTGTCCCCCGTTCGAACTCGCCCCGGCAGCGGCGACGGCGCCCATGCACGGCCGGCCGCTATTCCCCCAGATGCCCGACCTTAGACACGGCGGCGGACTCCGGCGTCGTCAGTTCGGACGAGGGGAGGGGCCTCAGCCGAATGGGGGATTCGCCGCGCCACGGCCTGCGCTGAACTCGCCGCGACATCCATCCGGGGGACGACGATGCAGGCGGACGATCTGGCGCGGCGCGTGCAGGTGCTGGAGGACATCGAGGCGATCCGCAGCCTCAAGGCGCGCTACCTGTTCTGCTGCGATCGCAAGGACCCGGCCGGCATGCGCGCCTGCTTCGCCGACGGCCCGGTGGACATCGATTACGGCGTGGTCGGCCGCTTCACCACCGCCGATGCCCTGGTCGAGCTGTTCCGCAAGGTGGGCTGCCACGATCACATGGTCGAGCTGCACCACGGCGCCAATCCGCAGATCGAGATCCCCGATGCCGCGCGCGCGCGCGGTACCTGGAGCCTGCATTACTTCCTGATCAACACGCAGGAGCGCACGCTCACGCAGCTGGCCGGCTACTACGAGGACGAGTACGTGAAGGCCGGCGCACAGTGGAAGATCGCCAAGACCCGCTTCGTTGCCACCTCGACGCTGGTGCTGGACATCTCCGGCGAGGCCGCGAAGGCCTTGTTCGCCGGCCGCACGCCGCCGTCGCCGGCGTGAGGACGGCGGCCGCCGGCATCGCGCTGGCGCTGGTCTGGTGCGCCGCCGCGGCGGCACCGGTGCCGGCACCCATCGAGGCGCTCGACGGCCCGGCGCTGACCTGCATCGGCGCCGAACGCGCCGGCAGCGCCAGCGGGGTCGCGGAATACAGCGGCAAGTGGCTGGGCCGCTGGCCGGGGCTGAAGAATCCGGGCGGCTACGACCCCGGCCCATACGCCGACGAAAAACCGCTGTTCACGATCACGGCCGCGAACCTGGCCGAACACGCCGAGCGCCTGACCGACGGGCAGAAGGCGCTGCTGCGCCGGTACCCGGACTACCGGATCCCGGTCTATCCGAGTCACCGCGACTTCCGCCTGCCGGACTGGGCCTGCACCGCCGTCCGCCACAACGCCGCGCACGCGCGCCTGGTCCACGACGGTCTGGGCGTGACCGGGCAGAGCGGCGCGATCCCGTTTCCGTTCCCGGCCACCGGCCTCGAAGCGATCTGGAACGTGCTGCGGCCGACCACGGTCTGGAACGAGACCGCCACCTTCGACATCGCCGGGGTGTTCGCCAGCGGCGCGGTCAACTGGGGACGCATGAGCTACCAGACGCTGATCGTCGCCGCCGATCCGGCCAAGCGCGGCGACAACCAGGACCCGGCCGCGGCGTATTTCCTCACCGAGACCCTGCTGCCGCAGCGCGACCGCGGCAGCATCGGCGTCGGTTTCCAGCCCAACGATTTCGCCGACGGCAGCACGCATGTCTGGGCCTACAGCCCCGGCACGCGACGCCTGCGCCAGGCGCCGGACATCGCCTTCGACTACCCGACGCCGCCGTCCGGGCTGCGCACGGTGGACGACGACCACGCCTTCAATGGCTCGCCCGAACGTTACGAGTGGACGCTGCTCGGCAAGCGCGAGATCTATGTCCCGTACCACAACTTCCGCGTCAACGATCCCGCGCTGCCGTACCAGGCGCTGCTGGGCCCGCACTCGCTCAATCCGGACTACCTGCGCTACGAGCTGCACCGGGTCTGGGTCATCGAAGGCCGGCTCAAGCCGGGTTTTCGCCACATCTATGGCCGGCGCGTGATCTACGCCGACGAGGACACCTGGATGGCGCCGCTGGCCGACAACTACGACATGCGCGGCGAGCTGTACCGGGTCGCGCTGATCACCTTCCGCTATGCACCCGACGCCCAGGCGTTTCACCGCGGCGTGTCGGTCTATCACGACCTGACGGCGCGGGCCTACGAGGCCGGTTACCTGGTCAACGAGGCCGGCAGCGGCTGGTGGCGGCTCAATCGCACCGATCTGCGTCCGCAGATGTTCAGCCCGCAGGCCGCCGTGCGCCGCGGGCATTGACCGTCGCGGCGGGGCTGGTCGGCGACGCGGGACAGCGCTACGCTGAAGCTCTGGGCCGCACCGCCTGCCGCCGCGTGTTCCGCGCGGCACGAGCCGGAAGCGCGGTGACGCTGTGGCATGACCGGATGCGGCGAGTCCGTCACTCTGGATGAGGAGTTCATGTCATGAGCACGGTCGATACCATCTCAATGCTCAACCGGCTGATCGTCACCGAGAAGAACGGCGAGGCCTGCCTGCGCGCCGCCGCCGAGGAGGCGCATCACGAAAGCCTGCGCTCGGCGCTGATCGAGTACTCGCGCTTCCTCGGCGAGTCCGCGCACGAGCTGCAGGACGTGGTCCGCGGCCTGGGCGGGCACCCGCGCGAGATCGGCAGTTTCGGCAACACGCTGCACCGCACGTGGATGCACTTGAAGGTTACCGCACTGGGCCGCGACGAGCGCGTCATTCTCGACGAGGTCGAGCGCGACGAGAACGAGGCCGAAACCCTGCTCGCCGACGCGGTCGAATGGGACACCACGCCCTCGGTGCATGCCCTGCTGGAGCGCCAGTACGAGGGCGCGCGGCGACGTCACCAGGCGATCCTCGGCCTGCGCGCGCAGCTGGCGTCGTAGCCGGTCCGCGGTTCGGGAGGTGGCTTTACCGGCGAGGGGCTTAGTAAGATCGCGCGCCGTTTCCCCTGATACGTCGCACCGATCTCATGTCGTCCGTCTCCGAAAGGGCGCTGGCTCCGCTGCCGGCGCTGATCTTCTCGTCGCGCTGGCTGCAACTGCCGCTGTATCTGGGCCTGATCCTCGCCCAGGGTGTCTATGTGGTGCTGTTCCTCAAGGAGCTCTGGCACCTGGTGCACGGTGCCCTCGATCTGGGCGAACAGGAGGTCATGCTGATCGTCCTGGCGCTGATCGACGTCGTGATGATCTCCAACCTGCTGGTCATGGTCATCGTCGGCGGCTACGAGACCTTCGTGTCGCGCCTGCGCCTGGAGACGCATCCCGACCAGCCGGAGTGGCTCAGCCACGTCAACGCCTCGGTGCTCAAGGTCAAGCTGGCGATGGCGATCATCGGCATCTCCTCGATCCACCTGCTGAAGACGTTCATCGAGGCCGGCGCCATCGCCGGCGGCCTGCCGCTGTGCGGCGCGGTCGAGCCGGGCGTGCGCTGCACGACCGTGACCGAGACCGGCGTGATGTGGCAGACCTTCATCCACCTCGCCTTCATCGTCTCGGCGCTGGGCATCGCCTGGACCGACCGGCTGATGCACGCGGCGGCCCGCCGCAACGGCCGCGAGGCGGAGCACTGACGGCCGCGCGCGGACTTGAGGGATTCCCCCATTCCGACCTCCCGCCGCCCCGTGTAGGAGTTCTCCTACACGGGGGCGGCAGGGAGGGCGCCATGGCCTTGTTCGTCGCAGGCTATGTGACGGGGATGCTGGTCACGCTGGCCGTGGTGTTCTTTTTCGCCGCGCTCGGCCGAATGGACGGCGGCGGGGACGACTGACCGGGGTCGGAATCCTTTCGTCGCGCGGTGCCGACCGGCCATCGGTCGGCGGCCTGCAGCCGCCCCCGGGTGGCGCGGCGCTGCATTAGGCTGCACTCACAGCAACAGGAGGACGGCTGTGATGATCTTCATCGGCGGCTACATCACCGGCATGTTCGTGGCCTTCCTGGCCGTGATGTTCTTCAGCGGCATCAAGCAGGCCGACGCGGACCTCGGCGTGCAAGCGCACCCGCTCGAACCGGCGCGCGTGGCGGCGCAGCCGGCGCCCGCGCGGCGCAAGCTGGCCACGGCGCCGCGGCGCAAACAGGCCGTCGTCTGACCGCGGCGGCCGTTGGGCCGCTCACACCGCTGCGGCGTCCTTGAGCAGTCCGCGCTCGCGCGCCATCGTCAGCGCGGTGTCCTCGATCATGTCCTCCTGGCCGCCGACCATCTTCTTGCGGCCCAGTTCGAGCAGGATCTCGCGCGCCGAGATGCCGTACTTCTGCTCGGCACGGCGCGCAAACAGCAGGAACGACGAATACACGCCGGCATAGCCGAGCGTCAGTGAATTGCGGTCGATCCGCACCGGGAAATCCATGATCGGTGTGACCAGGTCCTCGGCGACGTCGGAGGCCTTGAACACATCGACGCCGGTTGCGATGCCCATGCGGTTGCAGACCGCGACGAACACCTCCAGCGGCGTGTTGCCGGCGCCGGCGCCCATGCCGCCGCAGGCACAGTCGATGCGCCGCGCGCCGGCCTCGACCGCGGCGATCGAGTTGGCGACGCCCATCGACAGGTTGTGGTGGCCGTGGAAGCCGATCTCGGTTTCGGGTTTGCACTTCTCGCGCAGCAGGCCGACGCGCGCCTTGACGTCGTCCGGCAGCATGTAGCCGGCCGAATCGGTGACGTACAGGCAGTTCGCGCCGTAGCTTTCCATCAGCAGCGCCTGTTCGACGATCTTCGCCGGCTCGACCATGTGCGCCATCATCAGGAAGCCGACGGTGTCCAGGCCCATCTTGCGGCCGAGGCTGATGTGCTGCTCGGAGACGTCGGCCTCGGTGCAGTGGGTGGCGACGCGGATCGTGGTCACGCCGCAGTCCGCCGCCATCTTCAGGTGATCGACGGTGCCGATGCCCGGCAGCAGCAGTGCCGAGACCCTGGCCTGCTTGAGCAGCGGGATTACCGCGCGCAGGTATTCCTCGTCGCTGGCCGCCGGAAAGCCATAGTTCACCGACGCGCCGCCCAGGCCGTCGCCGTGCGTGACCTCGATCAGCGGCACGCCGGCCTCGTCGAGACCCTTGGCGATGGTCTTCATCTGCTCCACCGTGATCTGGTGGCGCTTGGGGTGCATGCCGTCGCGCAGCGACATGTCATGCACTTTGATGCTGATGCCCTTGAGGTTCATGTGCTTCTCCTTACGCCGCTTCCAGCTTGAGGCGGCCGGCGAGGATTTCTTCCGCGAACATCTCCGCGGTGCGGGTCGCCGACGCGGTCATGATGTCGAGATTGCCGGCGTACCTGGGCAGGAAGTCGCCCAGACCTTCCACCTGCATGAAGGTGGTGACGCGGTTGCCGTCGAACACCGGGCCGTTCACCAGTGTGTAGCCAGGCACGTACTTGCGCACCTCGGCGACCATGTCCTTCACCGAAGCTTCGATCTCCTTCTGCCTCGGCGGTTCCGCCGTCAGGCAGTGGATCGTGTCGCGCATGATCAGCGGCGGTTCGGCCGGGTTGATGACGATGATCGCCTTGCCCTCGTCGGCGCCGCCGATCTTCGCCACCGCACCGGCGGTCGTGCGCGTGAACTCGTCGATGTTCTTGCGCGTACCCGGGCCGACCGACTTCGACGCGACCGTCGCGACGATCTCGGCATACTTGACCTTCTGCACGCGCGAGACGGCGTAGACCATCGGGATCGTCGCCTGGCCGCCGCAGGTGACCATGTTGACGTTCATCTCGCGCTTGCCGGCATGCTCCTTCAGGTTCACCGGCGGCACGCAGTACGGACCGATCGCCGCCGGCGTCAGGTCGATCATCATCACGCCCAGCGCGTTGAGCTTGTCCGAGTTTTCCTTGTGCACGTAGGCGGACGTGGCGTCGAAGGCGATCTGCACGCCGTCGGCTTTCACGTGCGGCACGAGGCCGTCGACGCCCTGGTCTGTGGTCTTCAGGCCGTACTCGCGTGCCCGCGCCAGGCCTTCGGAGGTCGGATCGACGCCGACCATCCACACCGGTTCGAGCAGCGGACTGCGGCGCAGCTTGTAGAGCAGGTCGGTGCCGATGTTGCCGGGACCGATGATGGCGCACTTGATCTTGTTCATGACTGTAATCCTTGAGTTCATCGTCATGCCCGCGCAGGCGGGCATCCAGGGCTTCTGGATTCCCGCTTACGCGGGAATGACAGCCTAGCGCTCGAAGCCAATCGAAGCCTCGCCGATGCCGGCGAGACTCATGTCGAAGCGGTCGCCCGCAACGATGGGAAGAAGAGGGGCCAGCGAGCCCGAGAGAATGATCTCGCCGGCCAGGAAGGGGATGCCGAAGCGGCCCAGCGTGTTCGCCAGCCAGGCCACGGCGGTGGCGGGATGGCCCTGCACCGCGCTGCCCAGGCCAGACGCGATGTGCGCGCCGTTCTTGCGGATGTCCATCCTCACTGCGGCGAGGTCCAGCGCATGCGGCTTGACGCGCTCGCGGCCGAGCACGAACACGCCGCACGAGGCGTTGTCGGCGACGGTGTCCTGGATCCTGATCTTCCAGTCGCGGATGCGCGAATCGACGATCTCGAAGCAGGGGCAGACATAGTCGGTCGCGTCGAGCACCTGGTCCTCGGTCACGCCCGGACCCTTGAGATCCTTCTTCAGCACGAAGGCGATCTCGCCCTCGGCGCGCGGCTGGATCAGCTTCACCCTGGCCAGACTGACGATGCTGCCGTCGTTGACCTGCATCGAGTCGAGCAGGAAACCGAAGTCCGGCTGGTGCACGCCGAGCATGTCCTGCACGGCCTTCGAGGTCACGCCGATCTTCTTGCCGATGATGCGCTCGCCCTCGGCCTGGCGGCGCTCGAGGAAACGCAGCGAGATGCGGTAGGCGTCGTCGATGTCGATGCCGGGCTCGCGGGCCGTCAGCGGTTCGAGCGTGCTGCGCGCGCGCAGTGCGGCGAACAGCTCGTCGCCGAGTGCGGCAATGCGGGATGGGGCAAGGCTCATATCAATTCGTCATCCCCGCGCAGGCGGGGATCCAGCCGCGCCTGCGGAGCTCGAAGCACTGGATTCCCGCCTGCGCGGGAATGACGCTCAAGAAAGTGCGTTTAGCCATTGGCAAGGAAATCGAGCACCGTGCGGTTGAACAGCTCGCGATGCTCGATCATCACCCAGTGACCGCAGCGCGGCACCAGCACCATGCGGCAGTCCGGCAGGCCCTTGGCCAGCCGCAGGATGCCGCTGTCCGGCATCATGTTCTCGTTGAGGCCCCACAGTGCCAGCGCCGGCACGCGGATCTCGCCCAGGCGCGCGGTCAGGTTCGGCACCTTCATCGTCTTGATGACCTGCGGGTTCTGCCGCTTCATCAGCTCCGCGCGCTCGTGCACCAGCTCGTCGGTCACGCAGTCCGGATTGACGACGAAGGCGCTCTGGAAGAACGCCTTCATCTGCGCCTCGCTGACCGGCTTGCCGGCGCCGTACAGCTCGAACATCTGCTTCATGCCCGGCATCGCCAGATAGTCCGGCAGATCGTTGAGTCCGCCCGGCGCCATCAGCACGAGGCGTTCGACGTTCCGTGGGTGCGCCAGCGCGAAGCCCAGTGCGATCGCGCCGCCGAGCGAATTGCCGACGAGGGTGTACTTCTCCACGCCGATCGCGTCGAGCGCCTGCTTCACGCACTCGACGAAGAAGTCGAGGTGGTATTCGACGTCGTCCGGCTTGTCCGAATAGCCGTAGCCGATCAGGTCCGGCACGATCACGCGGTAGCCGGCCTGCACCAGCGCCGGAATGTTCCCCTTGAAGTTGCTGTAGCCGCAGGCGCCGTTGCCGGAGCCGTGCAGGAACACGACCACGGGGCGGCGGCCATCGCCGCCCAGGCTCTCGTCGAGATAGTGGATGCGATAGCCGTTGCGCAGCGTCGCATACTGTCCTTCCGGGACGGGTTTGCTCGGAGTCATGCCAGAGTTCCTCGTGGGAGCGAATGGTCCCGCAAGGGGCTACAGGGCTCTTCGTCCCTTTGGGTGATGGATTGCGGACCGTGGATGACCCAATGTCGCGGCACCACAACACGCAGGAGCGGCTCACGGCCGCGAGGCAGTCGATGAACGAGCAGCAGCGCGTCGTCCTCGTCACCGGCGGCGCCAAGGGCGTCGGCCGCGGCATCAGCGAGTCGTTCCTCGCCGAGGGCGCGTCGGTGATCGTCTGCGGACGCGAGGCGCCGGCCGATCTGCCGGCCGTCGCGGGCCGCAGCGCGACGTTCATCGCCTGCGACGTGCGCGAAGCCGCCGCGCGCGACACGCTGTTCGCGGCGATCCGCGCACAGCATGGCCGCCTCGACGTGCTGGTCAACAACGCCGGCGGATCGCCGTTCGCGCCGGCGGATCAGGCCTCGCCGCGCCTGCACGAGAAGATCATCCAGCTCAACCTGCTCGCGCCGCTGCACCTGGCGCAGCAGGCCAACGCACTGATGCAGCAGCAGGCGCAGGGCGGCACGATCGTGTTCGTCGGCAGCGTGTCGGCGTTGCGGCCCTCGCCGGGCACCGCCGCCTATGGCGCGGCCAAGGCCGGCGTGCTCAGCCTCGTGCAGTCGCTGGCCGTCGAGTGGGCGCCGAAGGTGCGGGTCGTCGCCGTCAGTCCCGGCCCGGTGCTGACCGAGCAGGCCGATCTGCACTACGGCGATGCCGCCGGCGTCGCCGCGGTCGCCCGGACCATTCCGATGCAGCGGCTGGCGACACCCGCGGACATCGGCGCGGCCTGCGTCTGGCTGGCCTCGCCCGCGGCGGCCTACGTGTCCGGCACCAACCTGGTGCTGCACGGCGGCGGCGAACGGCCGGCCTTTCTCGACGCCGCCAACGTGAACAAGCCATGAGAACGCCGCTGAAGTTTCTGGCCGGACTGCTGCTGCTGGCCGTCGCGCTGCTCGGCGTCGGTGTCGCGCTGACCTGGGCGCCGGACCGTTCCGTGGAGCAATTGCAGGCGCGCTGGGCGCCGCCGCCGTCGCAGTTCGTCGAGGTCGCCGGCCTGAACGTGCACCTGCGCGACGAAGGCCCGCGCGAAGACCCGCTGCCGATCGTGCTGCTGCACGGCACCTCGGCTTCGCTGCACACCTGGGACGGTTGGGCCGAAGGCCTCAAGGCCGAACGCCGCGTGATCCGCTTCGACTTGCCCGGCTTCGGTCTGACCGGGCCGTTCGCCGACGGCGACTACCGCGTCGAGCACTACGTGTCCTTCATCGCCGCGCTGCTCGACCGTCTGGGCGTGAAGCGCGTGATCCTGGTCGGCAATTCCTTCGGCGGCGAACTCGCCTGGGAGACGGCCCTGGCATTTCCGGAGCGCGTGGTCGCGCAGGTTCTGATCGATGCGGCGGGTTACCCCTTCGCCGCGGAATCGATGCCGATAGGGTTTCGTATCGCCCGCATGCCGCTGCTGAGTCCGCTGATGCAGCGCACCCTGCCGCGCTCGGTCATCGAGTCCAGCGTGCGCAATGTCTACGGCGATCCGTCGAAGGTCACGCCAGCGCTGGTGGATCGCTATTACGAACTGACGCTGCGCGCCGGAAACCGCGCCGCCCTGCCGCAGCGCTTCGCACAGATGCGCCCGGGTGCCAACGCCGACCGGATCCCGAAACTGACGACGCCGACGCTGATTCTGTGGGGCGGACAGGACCGGCTGATTCCTCCGGCGATGGGCCAGCGCTTCCAGCGCGAGATTGCGGGCAGCCAATTGATCGTCTTCGACGATCTCGGCCACGTGCCGCACGAGGAAGATCCACAGCGCACGCTGTCCGCCGCGCGAGGATTTCTGGTGGCCGCAGATCAGTGACCCACGTGCCGGGCGATGATGTCCTGGATCTGCGCCGGCTCGAAGGCCACATCCCAGCACCAGACGCCGAATCCGCCCTTGGCATTCACCCCGTCGACCCAGGCTTTGAGCGCATCGCGCTTGGCTTGATTCTGCGGAGAATCCTCGCCCTTGATTTCAAGGATCAAGGTCTTGCCGTTGCCGAGCCGGATCAGGAAGTCCGGCACGAAACGCCTGCGGGCACCGCCCCACAGGTAGTAGATCTGGAACCCCAGATGATCGTTCTTCGCATAGGCCGCCACCTGGCTGGCCGCGGCGGACTCCAGCACGTTGGCCGTATGCGCTTCCCAAGCGCTGTCGACGACCACATGGCTGATCTGCGACCTTGACGTGCCCTGGCAGGGCTTGGTCGTGTACCAGGTCCGCATCTGTCGCGTCGTGCCGATCGGGGATTCTTCGTCGAACACCGGCTCGATGCGCTCCAGATTCTGCTCGACGACAAAACGCAGCAAATGCTGCACGACCAGATCAATGTTCAAGGACACCAGGATGCGCTTGCGCAGCGGGTCCTGATGGAACAGCGAGGGAATCTCCAGGCGCGTAGAAGCAATGAACTGCTCGACGAGCCGGATCAGCTGGACGATCAACACTTCCGGGCGTCCGCTGAAGCGGGATGACAACACCTCGAACGCCTTGCGCGCCGCCTTGAAGGTGAGTCGCTGCAAGCGGAACTCATCCGGCAGCTTTTCCAGATCAATCGCGCTGATCTGGCTCCAGTCGGTCGCGCCGCCCAGAGCCGGCGCGATCTCCACCGCGATCGGTGTCTGTGCCGGGTCCAGCCGCAGAACCGTGACCTGGTCCCAGTCCACCACGAGCGTGGGACGCACGACCGTATCGACACGCAGCACGTTCGGCCAGCGAATCTCGCAGGCGTTGCGTTCGGGCAGCGACTCGATCTGCGTGCTCGGCTTCGGCGGGGGCGGCGGCTCGCCTTCGCCGCCCACATCCTGAAACACCGACAGCGGCACGCCGAAGACGTTGACGTACTCCGGCCGGAACAGCTCGCGGGCAACACCGTCCGGCCCCGTGACCGATTCCGTGTCGTAGCTGACGCGGCGCAGTCCGCGACCGATCACCTGCTCGCACAGCAGCTGGCTCGTGAACGCCCGCAGCCCCATGATGTGGGTGACGTTCTTGGCGTCCCAACCCTCGGACAGCATCGCCACCGAAATCACGTTCTGCAGGTCCTGCCCCGGCTGACCGCGTTTGCCGACGTTGTCGACGATCGCGCGCAGCAGCTCTTCCTTCTTAAGCGCCGTCAGGGCTTGCTTGCGATCTTCGGGGATGCGCGCCTGATCGACGATCTCACGCAGGCGGCTCTCGTAATCCTTGTCTGCTGCGGCCGACTCGCCGAGCTCGGCCTTCTCCAGCACCTTCGAGTCCACACGCAGCGTCCGCGCCGGATTGCGCAGCTCCGGCCAGTGCACATCGACGCTGCTGAAATAGCGCTCGATGCGCGCCGCGGTTTCCGTGCGGTTGCAGACCGTGAGCATCACCGGCGGCGATACGTGCCCGGCGGCCTGCCAGTCGTTCAACGTATTTCGCCAATCGGCGCCCAGCAGCGTGTAGGCCTGCTGCACCAGCGGCGGCAAGGGCTCATGCGGCTGCGCGCCACGCCGGTTCAGATCCTCTGCTACCGATGGATCGCGATAGAGGTGGTAGAGCTTGGGGCGCAGCGTGCGCGTATCCGGCACCACGCCATCGCGGACGACCACACGCGGCGTCTTCACCAGCCCCGCCTCGATGGCATCGTTGAGGCCGAAATCGGAGATCACCCAGTCGAACAGCCCCTGCTCGGTATTGGTGCGCCCCGTCGGTGCAAACGGCGTGGCCGACAGATCGAAGCAGCGCTGGATGCGCAGCTCCTTGTGGATGCGGTCCAGTCCCTCGATCCAGCGCGTGGCCTCGTCCAGATCGATGCCCTGCTCCTCGGCCACCTTCCTGCTGATCTTCACGTCGGCCGGAATGCGGTAGGCGTGATGCGCCTCGTCGTTGATCACGACCACATCCTTGTGCACGGCCAGCTTGCCGAGCACGCGCCGCACGAAGGCCTTGTCACTTTCCGCACCCTTCTTGACGACCGAGCGATCCTGTTCCTTGAGCGGCATCAAGGCATGCCAGTTCTCGATCAGGATCTCGGCCTGGTTGAGCCGCTGCCGCAGGGACTCGGACGGGCACAGCCGGAACTCGTCGTAAGTGTTCGCCGGATGGCCGGGCAACAAGACCTGCAGTCGCTCCTTCACCGTCAGTCCCGGCGCGACGATGAAGATCGCCCGCGAGAAGTCCTTGTTGCGCTTCGGGTAGGCCAGTGCGTTGAGCACCTGCCAGGTGACGATCATCGCCATCACCGTGGTCTTGCCGGCGCCAGTCGCCATCTTGTTGCACAGGCGTTCCCACGGACCACCGTTACCGTGGACGAAAATGCCCTGCTTGTGTTCGGCGGTGGCTTCCACCCACCAGATCAGCGTCTCGATCGCCTCGATCTGGCAGAAGTAAAACGGATGCTGGCGCGCGGTCGGATCGTTCCAGTGCTCCAGCAGGCTGCGCGTCACCGTCGTCACGCCCGGATACGAAGCTGCGCGCCAGGCGTCGATGCGCTCGCGGATGCGGTTCACCAGCTCCAGCGGCTCCGTGCGGCGCGTGTTGTTGCGCGTATCGAAGATCTCGTAGCCCGCCGGCCTCCGGCCCTGCATCAGCGTGAGTTGCCCACGCTCGTCCAGCCAGTGGTAGCGCGGCGCCTCGAAGGGCGAGTTGATGATGAGGGACTTGGGCGCGGTCATGTCGATGTCCCGCCCGGCGATCCGGATCGAGTTCTGTAAGCCTGATCGCGGTGTGTCCGCTTGTCGGGGTAACGCAGCTCCAGCAGTTGATCCCTGAGCATGGGGGAAACATAGCTGTCTCTGACCAGGCCTTCACTGCGATCCAGCAGGCGGGCAAGCTCGCGCAGTGTCAGGTAGCGCTGTCGACAGAGGTCGAGGATCACCCGGCGGACATCTTCTGGCGATGAACGCCCCGTTTGCCGGACGGGCGCTGCGATGGCCAACAGCTCTGGATCCGCTGCCGCGCCGATGGTGTCTGCTGTCCGCTCATCCGGCACGTCGTTACCAGGGGGGATCGGAGCCTTATCAGGGGAGACCAGGGCCTTATCAGGGGAGACCGGAGCCTTATCAGGGGAGACCGGAGCCTTATCAGGGGAGATGTCCCCTTCTGATCTCGGAAAGTACCGGGTCCATCGTCCATGCCCGTCCTGAATCAGAAATCCATCGCGGACCAGCCCCCCGAGCAGGCGGGTGATGTCGACCCGATGCAGCGTCAGCATGTTCTGCAGCCGCTGGTTGGTGATCTCCCCTTCGACCTCGGCTGCGACCAGGGCCTGGATCTCATCCGCGGACCTCTGCCGAAACGCCGGACCAAAGCGCGCACTCAGGCGATCCATGATCGCCTCCGGCAAGGTGCTGATCATCGGCAGCACGAGCGTGACGCGATCGGGGCGGAACTGCTCGATCAGACTCGGAGACTGCCAATGCTCCGCCGCCCAGCTTCGTCGAATCTTGTCGATGCCGGACCCTGCCTTGTCGCCGGCACCCAGCATCTGAAACATCAACTGCAGCGACTTGTTGCGGCATTCGCTGATGCCGCCACGCAGAAGCTGCTCGCGGGAAACCAGCAGAGTGCCGGGATTCGAGAACTCCAGCCGGTCGGAATAGCGGTCGATCACGATGCCGCCCTGTCCCGAGTAATCGGCGTGGATCAACGCATTGACCAAGGCCTCCTGCAGCGCCTCGTGCACCGGCGTTGTGGCCTTGCGATAACCGTGCTCATCGGTCCGGAACGGGGTCTTGATGCCCGGCCCGGTACTCAGCTTGGCCGTCACCAGTTGGTGAAACTGAAAGACATTGCCTTCCCAGGTGCCATCCAGCGTCAGGCGATCGGTCCAGCGGACGGCCGGATCATCCGAGTAACGCTCGCGGTAATCGAGATGGAAGCCCGACACCGCGGCCGGGTCGCGAATCGCCGACTCACGCCCGAACATCAGTAGACCGGCAAGCGTCAGCCCTTCACGGCCGCTGGACCGGTCCTGCCGCCAGCCCCCCAGACGCGACAGCAAGCCCCGATCATCCTCCGCAAGCCAGGCATGGCCCGGCCGCAGGGAGGCCATCCGATTGCGAAACTGGCGCAGGGACTCCGCATGCAGATCGTCCCAGCCGAAACCATCGAGGATGCGGCTGTCCGCGGGCTCGTCCGACTGGTCGGAAAACATCCGGCGCACCTCGACATCGCTGCACCGGTAATCGCCTTCGTAGTTCCGCCGGAAGCTGCCCGCGAACGGATCCTTGCCGACATAGACCGGTCGCTCCCGGCGCGACGCACGCGGCACGCGAATGACGATCAGCGATGTTCGCGCATCCCCAACGGGAACCACTTCCACGTCCCGCTCCGAGAGCAGATTGCGGCTCACCTTCTCTCGGTTATTCAGCAGGTTCCACAGATCGGCGCGCAGCTTCTCGGGTTGTTCGATGCCTTGAACCTCCAAGCGCCCGTCGTCCCGCTGCACCACGCCGAGCCAGATCGTGCCGCCCGCCGTGTTGGCAAAGGCGCTGTAGGTCTCCCACAGGCTGGCCGGCAACCCGCCCCGTGCCGACTTGTACTCCACGTCCGCGCCCTCGTAGTACGAGAGCTGCTCGAACAGGTCCATCTGTTGATTCACCGGGCTCATGCCAGCGGTATCACCTTCAGCGACTCGATCCCGCGATCGTCCACGATCTTCACCGCGATCTTGCGGTTCTCGCCGGCCGCGAAGGGCAGGCTCACGGTGCCGTGGAGCTTGTCGAGCAGGGCTTCGTTGAGTTCGGCCTTGATGTCGCGCTTGAGCTTGTTCCAGCCGTCCTTGGCGCCGGCCATCGGGAAGAACACCTGGCGCGGGAACAGGCTGCGTTCGTCATAGTCCGTGTCCAGCGACCACGCGGCGATCTTGCTCTTGCCGCCGGACACCAGCTCGCCCTTGGCGGTGTCGAAGTAGTCGAAGCCGTGCACCTCGACTTCGTACCGGCCGTCCTTGCGCTCGCGCACTTCGACATCCGGCTGGCCCATCAGCCAGAAGCTCTGGTTGCTGGCGCGGGCCTTCTTCAGATCGTCGGTGAGCAGGTCGGTGTTCATCTGCGCCTTGAGCGCGACGATACCCTTGGTGTTGTCGATGTCCTTGGCCGCTTCCGGATCGAAGGTGAAGGCGCAGAACACGATCATCTTCGGCCGCGGGAACAGCTCGCCGGCCTCGCGCATCGCCATCTCCACCTGGCGCTGCTCCAACGCCGCGTGCTCGGGGCCGAAGCTGACGACCACGCGTTCGCCGGTGTCCTTGAGCGTGCCGGTGCAATGCAGATGCCGCAGCGCCGGCAAGGTCTCCAGCTCGGCGAACTTCAGCATCTGCCCGTTCTTGCCGCGGATGCCGGTCTTCATCAGCTCATCGCGCCATCCATGCTGGCGCGCGGATTCGCCCGAGCGGGCAATGCTGGCATCCGCCTCCCAATGACCTGATTGCGGCTGTGCCGACTCATCCAGCGCGAGCACGGTCGGGAACGGCACCGCCTCCACCGTGAACGGGCCGGTGATGCGCAGCTTGTCGCGGCTCACCTGCGGCTGGTCGTACAGCGTCTCCTGATCCGCATGCGCGGCGATGGACTGATCCATGCGCTTCTGCATCGCCTGTCGCGCGGCATGGAAAGCCTCGAACGGCGCCTTCGCCGCTTGCGGCCAGTCCTCCGGAAAATCGAACGGGACTTCCCACTCGCGCAAACCGTCATGCCCGCGCAGGCGGGCATCCAGCCTCTTGTTCAACTCGCCCAGCGCCTGCTCGATCGCCGGATGCATGCGCGCATAAATCTCGTCGATCTCCGGGTTGTTGGCGATGGACTTGAGCGTGACATGCGGCACGGTCTTGTAGATGAAGCCGCCCTTCAGGCCCTCGTGCGGATACTTCAGCTCGTAGTAGTCGTAGCTCGCCGTCATCAACCGCTGCTTGGCCAAGGTGACCGCCACGCGCGAGGTGTCGCAGCTGATCCAGCGCCGGCCCCATTTCTCGGCGACAAAGGCGGTGGTGCCGGAACCGCAGGTCGGGTCCAGCACCAAGTCGCCGGGGTCGGTGGTCATGAGGAGGCAGCGCTCGATTATTCTCTCCGGTGTTTGCACCACATACATTAGTTCCTTTCCGATCTGCATCGATTCCCAACGGTCATCAACCGGGACCACGGGAAAATCATCCAAGTAACGCTTGAAACGGATCGTGGTCGCCGCGTCTTCGACACGGCCGCACTTTGCTAAACGCCCCAAGCCCTCGACCGTCGTTTTCCAGTGCGAGGTCGCCTTGGGACGAAACTCGCGCCCACGAAACCTGAACGTCGGGTCACCGGAAGATTGCCCGTCGGAGATCAGGCTTGTGTGCCGGAACTGTCGCCCGTCAGGCATTGGCTGCTCACCATAAAGCTCGCTGCGCGACAGCCGGCACTCTGCTCCCGACGGCAACTCGACGAAGTCGTAACGAGTGAACGACTTGTCCCCCGGCGTGCGAGGGAGGTAGAGCTGGTGATACTTCACGCACTTTTTGTCCTTCGCGTACCAGACAAGGAAATCGACAGTCGTAGCAAGCAACGTGGCTTCCTGGCTGCCCGTCTTTTGCACCTGAATCACCGAGCAGAAATTCTCCGCCCCCAATACCTCATCCAAGATCTCCCGCACATGATGCAGGTTCTCATCCGAGATCTGCACAAACACGCTCCCCGACTCGTGTAAAAGCTCCTTCGCCAGCAGCAGCCGGTCGCGCAGGTAGGTGAGGTAGGAGTGGATGCCCAGCTCCCAGGTGTCGCGGAAGGCGCGGATTTGTTCCGGTTCCTGGGTCAGGTCTTCGTCCTTGCGGTCTTTCACGTCGCGCTTGTTGACGAAGGGCTGGAAGTTGGAGCCGTACTTGATGCCGTAGGGCGGGTCGATGTAGATCATCTGCACCTGCCCGGCCATGCCCTCCTTCTGCAGCAGGGAGTTCATCACCAGCAATGAGTCGCCGCTGATGAGGCGATTGCTCCAGCCGCGGTCGTGCTTGTAGAACTCGATGGCCTCGCGCAGCGGCAGCGGCTTTTCGAACCAGGCCTGGAAGAAGTCGCCCTGGCCGGCGGCGCCGCTGGCCTTGCCTTGCTTCAACTGCTTCTGCACGGCGGACAGGATCGTCGCCGGGTCGATGCGCTCGTGGACGTGCAGCGAGACGGTATCGACCTCGAAGCTGGTGCGCTCAGCCTTGCCGGTCCAGTTCAGATAGGGGGCGGCCTGGCGCTTGAGCTGTTCGAGCGCGGCGCGCATCACTTCCTGATCGCCGCTGGCGAGTGCGTCATCGATGAGCTTCTCGATCTGGGCGCGGCCAATGTCGAATTGCAGCGCCGGGTCGATGTGCGGGTCGTAGGCCCAGGTGGTCTTCGGCTGCTCGGGATCGGTCTCCGGCGTGACGACGCCGACATCGGGGTTGTTCTTGCGCGTCTGGTCGTGCCGGTAGCTGATGACCTTGGCACCGTCCGCGGGCTTGGCCGCGGCGCGCGTCGGCTGGCCGGGCTGGCGCGGCGGCAGGCTCATCATGGTCTGCCGCTCTTTGGGCCGCTTGGCTTCCTCGGGAATCTCCTGCGCCTGCAGTTCCAGCGGCGCCGGTGCGTTCGCCGAAGATTCACTCTGGGCGCGGCGCACCGAACCGCCGCGGCCCTTGCCGCGCACCAGCGTGCCGGCATCGACCAGCGCGGCTACGGCGTTCTGCACCTCGGATTCTCCGGCCCGCTGCTTGCGGGACGCAGCGGCGGCGATCACCGCCTTGGCGAGGCTCTGGTTGCCGATGCCGCTGCCATCCTTCGGCACGGCATCGAGCACCCACTCTTGCAGTTCGGCCGCAGTCGGCTTGCTCATGATCTCCCGTGCCCCTGGCGTTTATTGACTTGTCGGCCGGTACTGTACCGAAGGCGAGACGATCGTCCCAAGGGACGAGGCCGCTGGCGTGTCCGAACGCCAGAATCGCGTCACGCCAGCCGCTGAGGGGAGCGGAACATGGGTATAGCAGGCAGGAATCGTCTCATCGCCCGGATCGCGGCGGTGGGTGTGGTGCTACTGGCCGGCTGCGGCGCCAGCCGCGCGCCGGAGTCGGTCGCTCCGCCGATCGACGCGCGCTGTCACAACGCCAATGCGCTGCGCCAGCCGTTCTTCGGCGACCTGCACGTGCACACCAAGTACTCGCTCGACGCCAACACGCAGGGCACGATCATCGGGCCGCACGACGCCTACCGTTTCGCGCTGGGCGAGCGCATCGGCATCCAGCCCTACGACGACAACGGCGAGCCGACGCGCCACACGCAGATCGCGCGGCCGCTCGACTTCGCTGCGGTCACCGATCATGCCGAGCTGTTCGGCGAGACCGAGATCTGCACGAACCCGGACTATCTCGAATACAACGCTCCGGAGTGCATCCTCTACCGCAACTTCCCGGACCAGTCCTTCATCGCCTTCAATCTCGCCGCAGTCGGCCTGCCGGAGCTGCCGCAGTTCCCGGTGCCGGCCGGCATCCCGCTGGTGTCCGATGCGCCGATCATCGGCAGCAACGGCAGCGTGCCGCGCATGGCCTATTGCGGGCCGGGCGGGCAGACCTGCCTGGAGGCGGCGAAGACGCCGTGGCAGGACGTGCAGCTCGCGGCCGAGGCGTACTACGACCGCAGCGACGACTGCCGCTTCACCACCTTCGTCGGTTACGAGTGGACCGGCGCGCCGCTGTCGAACAACCTGCACCGCAACGTCATCTTCCGCACCGGCGTCGTGCCGCCGATCCCGCCGGCCTACCAGGAGTATCCGCGCCCGGAGCTGCTGTGGCAGGCGCTCGATGCGCAGTGCCGCGCGCAGGACGGCTGCGACGTGCTGACGATTCCGCACAACTCGAACCTGTCGGCCGGCACGATGTTCGAGACCAAGGACCGCTTCGGCAACGACTACACGCAGGCCTTCGCGCAGAAGCGCCAGGATCACGAGCCGCTGGCCGAGATCTACCAGCACAAGGGCCAGTCCGAGTGCCTGGGCACCCAGGGCGCGGGCGCGCAGGACGAGCTGTGCGGCTTCGAGCTGCTGCCGTACAACAACCTCACCGGCAACCGCTTCGGCGGTGCCAACACCGGGCCGCCGATGGAGCAGGACTTCCTGCGCGAGGCGCTCAAGGAAGGTCTGCGCCAGGAGCAGCTGCTCGGCGCCAATCCATTCAAGTATGGCTTCATCGGCAGCTCGGACACGCACATCGGTACGCCCGGCAACGTCGTCGAGAGCACGTTCATGGGCCATGCCGGCGCCGGCCAGAATCCGCGCGACAGCGTGCCCGGCATGACCGACGTGATCGAGGTCAGCCCCGGCGGTCTGGCCGTGCTGTGGGCGGAGGAGAACACGCGCGATGCGCTGTTCGCGGCGATGCGCCGGCGCGAGGCCTACGCGACCAGCGGCACGCGCCCGGTGGTGCGTTTCTTCGGCGGCTGGGATCTGCCGGCGGACCAGTGCGGGCGCAACGACTTCGCCGCCGTCGGCTATGCGCGCGGCGTGCCGATGGGCGGCGATCTGTCTTCGGTGCCGTCCGCGGCCGCGCGGCCGCGCTTCGCGGTGTCCGCGCTGCGCGATCCGGGCGCGCCCGGCGAGCCGGTCGAGCCGCTGCAGCGCATCCAGATCATCAAGGGCTGGTACGTCAACGGCGAGAAGAAGGAACGGGTGTTCGAGGTCGCCGGCGATCCCGCCAATGGCGCGAGCGTCGATCTGACGACCTGCCAGACTTCGGGTTCCGGCTTCGCCAGCCTGTGCACGGTCTGGGAAGACCCCGACTTCGATCCGGCGGTGCCGGCGTTCTGGTACGCGCGCGTCGTCGAGAATCCGAGCTGCCGCTGGTCCACGCGCCAATGCCTCGCGGCCGGCATCGACTGCAGCAACCCGGACGCCGTGCCGGCCGAATGGGCCGACTGCTGCAACGCCGACTATCCGAAGACGATCCAGGAGCGTGCCTGGACCTCGCCGATCTGGTACCGGCCGGCCTCCGCACCGACCCGCTGAACATGCGCATGCTGCGCTGGCCCCTGCTGCATTTCGCGCTGATCGGCAGTGCGCTGTTCGCGCTGGATCGCCTGCGAACGGTGCCGGATACGCCGATCGAGGCCGCGCCGATCGAGCTGTCCGCCGAACGGGTCGAGGCGCTGCGCGCGGCCTGGGTGCGCGACTCGGGCCGTCTGCCCACCGAGGCCGAGCTGCGCGCCAGCATCCGCCATTATCTCGACGACGAGATCCTGCTGCGCGAGGCGCTTGCGCGCGGGCTCGACCGCAGCGATCCGGTCGTGCGCGAACGGTTGCTGCGCAACATGCGCTTCCTGTTTCCGCAGCGGCGTGCCAGCGACGACGCGCTGCTGCACGAGGCCGCGGCGCTCGGCATGAACCGCAGCGACCCGGTGGTACGCCGGCGCCTCGTGCAGGCGATGGAACGCCGCCTGGTCCGCGCCGTTCCCGTGGACCCGCAGGCGCTGGCCGCGTACCGCGAGCGCCATCCGGCGCGCTATCGTGCGCCGGCGCGCCTCAGCTTCCGCCACGTGTTCTTCAGCGACGACGGCGCGCGCGCCGATGCACGCGCGGAGCTCGAGGCGCTGCGAGCGCGCCTGCTGCGCGGCGAGGTCGATGCGGCGCGCAGCGGCGATGCCTTCCTGCTCGGTGCCGAGTTCCGCGCGTGGAGCGCGGCGCAGGTGGGTGCGCGCTTCGGACGTGACTTTGCCGATGCGCTCGTGCAGGCGCCGGAGCAGACCTGGACCGGCCCGCTGCGTTCCGCGTTCGGCTGGCATCTGGTGCAGGTGACGGCGCGCGTGGCCGAGGGCGGGGATCCGCCGCCGCAGCAGCAGGCGCAGCTGCTGCGCGCCTGGCAGGACGAGGCGCGTGCGCAGCAGCTGCGCGAGGCGCTGCAACGGCTGCGCGCGCGCTACCCGGTCGTCGGCCTGCCGGCCGCGGACGCAGGTGGCGCATGAGCGTGCGGCCGCGCATGCTCGCGTTCGCGCTGCTGCTGGCCGCAACGGCGGTGCAGGGCCATCCGCTGGCGCCGGCATTGCTGGACCTGCGCGAGTCGGCGCCCGGCGTCTATGACGTCAGCTGGCGCACGTCGGTCGTCAGCGTGCGCGGCACGCCGGTTGCGCCGCAGTGGCCGCCCGGGTGCGCTGCCGAAGTCCAGGGCGTGGCGCGGATCGACGGCGAAGATGCGCTGCTGCATCGCTGGCGTCTGTCGTGTCCGGGCGGTATCGAAGGCCGCAGACTGGCGATCGACGGACTCGCCGCCGGCGGGATCAATGCCATCCTGCGCTACGAATCGCTCGACGGCGGCGTCGCGCAGACCCTGCTCGATGCCGCGCAGCCGCAGTGGACCGTGCCGGCGGCCGGCGCGGCGAAGCCGGTGTTCGTCGAGTACCTGCGTCTGGGCTTCACCCACCTGCTCGCCGGCCCCGATCACGTGCTGCTGATCCTCGGACTGGTGGCGCTGGTGCGCAGGCCGCGTGCGCTGGTCGGCACGGTGACGGCGTTCACGCTCGGCCACAGCCTGACGCTGTCGGCCGCGGCGCTGGGATTGCTGCGCCTGCCGTCGGCGCTCGCCGAAGTGCTGATCGCGGCGACGCTGGTCGTGCTGGCGCTGCAGCTGCTGCGGCCGGGAGGCGCCGGGGCGCTGGAACGGCGGCCGTGGTGGATCGCCGCGGTCTTCGGCCTGATCCATGGCCTCGGTTTTGCAGGTGCTCTGGCGGAAGTCGGGCTGCCGCAGCGCGAGATCGCGCTGGCGCTGCTGGCCTTCAACCTGGGCATCGAGTGCGGGCAGCTGCTGCTGGTCCTGGTGTTTCTCGCCGGCATCCACGCCGCGCGGCGGTCCGTATCCGTGCCGGCCGCGGCGCCGCTGCACGGTGCGCTGGCCTATGTGATCGGCTCGCTGGCCGCATACTGGGTCATCGGCCGGGCGGCGGTGCTCGTCGCCGGCGTTGGCACGACGTGATTCGGCGCGCGATCGCCAAACAACCGTAAAAGGGGAAGGGTCATGCTGAGCAATGGGAAGAAGCGGACGATCCGTCCGGCGTTGTGGCTGGCGCTGGCGCTGGCGCTGGCGGGACCGCCGGCGGGCGCGGCGCAGACGGTCGAGAGCCTGCACGCCTGCATGCTGGCCAATGTACCGGCCAGTCTGCGCATCCAGACCGTGGAACTGGTCGCCACCGATGTCGGCGGCACGGTGCGCACGCTGCGCGGGCGGGTCTATGCGCTGCGCGAGACGCAGGGCGATCAGTCGCTGGTGCGCGCCACGCTGCGCATCGAGTCGCCGGAGTATCTGGCCGGCGCGGCTTACCTGGTGCGCCAGGGTGAGGGCGAGCGCGTGGACGGCATGTACGTGTACCTGCCGTCGGTGCGGCGGGTGCGCCGCATCAGCGGCGATTTCGCCGACGGTGCGCTGCTCGGCACCAACTTCAGCTATTACGACTTCAAGCAGATGCAGTACGCGGTCAGCGACGCGACGGCGACGGTCGCCGGAGAAGAGGACGTCGGCGGCCGCAGGACGGCGATTCTCGATTACGTGCCGGCGCCGACGTCGGGTTCGAAATACACGCGGGTGCGCAGCTGGGTCGATCAGCAGACCTGTGTCCCGATCCAGACCGAGTTTCACCAGGCCGACGGCGCGCGCAAGCGCATCACGGTTCCTGCGGCCGCGCTGCGCAAGGCGGACGGGCGCTGGTATGCCTCGGAGGTCGAGATGGTCGATCTGATCGACGGCAGCAAGACCGTGCTGCGCGTGCTGGGTCTCGACACGCAGCAGGTGCCGCCGAGCCGGTTGTTCAACCCGGCGACGTTCTATCTGGGCAACTGAGCGGTCGCCCGGCAGCCGTCGTCCCAACGGATGAGGCTGCGGCGGTGGCCACGGCGAAGAATCGGCGGCGCAGACCACGAGAGGAGAGCGGCATGATCCAGGCATCGTTCCCGGCCGGCGCGACGCTGGTGTTCGGCGGTAGCGGCGGCATCGGCCAGGAGGTCGCCAAGAGCTTCGGCCGCGCCGGCAGCGACGTCGCCATCGTCTATCGCTCCAAGCAGGCGGTCGCCGAAAAGGTCGTCGGCGAGATCGCCGGCTACGGTCGCAAGGCGACGCTGCACGCGGCCGACGTGCGCGAGCGCGCGCAGGTCGATGCCGCGGTGCAGGCAGCGGTCGCCGCGCACGGCCGCGTGCACACCGTGATCTGGGCGGCCGGCCCGGTCGTCGAGCAGGTGCCGATCGCCGAGACCAGCGAGGCGCTGTGGCGCAAGTCGATCGACATCGAAGTGCACGGCTTCTTCAACGCGGTGCAGGCGACGCTGCCGCATCTGCGCGCGAAAGGCGGCGGATCGTATGTCCATCTGGGTTCGGCCGGCCATGTCTGGTGGCCGCCCAGGGACGGCTTGTCGGTCGCGCCCAAGGCGGCCAACGAGGCGCTGATCCAGGGCATCGCCAAGGAGGAAGGCCGGCACAACATCCGCGCCAACTCGGTGTTGGTCGGCGTGATCGAGGCCGGCATGTTCCTCGAACTGCTGCGGCGCGGCGTGTTCGACGACAAGTGGACCGAGGAGACCCAGAAGCTGCTGTGCATCAAGCGCTGGGGCAAGCCCGAGGAGATCGGCAGCGCCGCGGTGTTCCTCGCCACCAACGGCTACGTCACCGGCCAGCAGATCAACGTGTCCGGCGGCTTCGGCATCTGAGCGGACAGTCATCAACAACCGTCCTGCCCGCGCAGGCGGGTATCCAGTGCTTTCGACCGCGGCTGGATTCCCGCTTCCGCGGGAATGACGAACAACGGAGCAAGGGCATGTCCTCACCTCTCGAAGACCTCGAACAGATCCGCCGGCTCAAGTACCGCTACTGCCGCTGCATCGACACCGCGAACATCGCCGAACTGCGCGAGCTGTTCACCGAGGACGCCAGCGTGCGCTACCAGGGCGGCAGCTACCTGTTCGAGGCCGAAGGCCGCGACAAGATCATCGGCGCGCTCGAATACGCCTTCCACGCCGAGGCGATCGCCCGGCACACGGTGAACCATCCGGAGATTGACCTCGTGTCGCCGACCGAGGCCAAGGGGGTGTGGTATCTCACCGACTGGTTTCTCGACCTGCGCCACAAGATCGTCACCGAGGGCAGCGCGCTGTACCGCGACACCTACGTCAAGCGCGACGGCCGGTGGCTGATCCAGCGCGCGACCTACGAGCGCATCTACGAGATCGTCACGCCGTTGACGCAGGCGCCGAACATCACCGCACACTGGCTGGCGCAGCACGGCAAGAAGCAGCCGTGATGAGGGCTCGCGGTTCGGTGTTGCCGTCCATAGCGCGGCCTCTCAGCCCAGCGTCAGCACGCTGTTCAGCAGCAGCCGCACCAGCATCGTCTGGCGCGTGACGCCGGTCTTGCAGAAGATCGAACGCAGATGCGTGCGTGCGGTGTTGCGGCGCACGTTCATCTGCTCGGCGGCTTCGTCCAGGGTCAGACCCTCGGCGAGCAGCAGCGCGAGCTGCGCTTCCATGCGCGTCAGGCCGAACAGGCGGCGCACCAGTTCCTGGGACGGCTGCGCGGCATTCGACTCCGGATCGCGCAGGAACACGACCACGGCCGGGCGCTGCTTGCTCTCGGACCAGGGGCCCAGCGGAATCGTGCGCACCAGCACGCCGAGCTTCGCGCGGCCGGACGGGCGCGACACCGACATCGCCTCGACCACGCCGGGCTCGCCATGATCGCCGCCGCTGGCCGACAGCGAATCGCTCAGGGCCGTGCGGATCATGCGCTGCAGGTCGCGGCTTTCCTGGCTGCTGTCCACGCACAGCGTGTTGCCGGACAGCCAGATGCCGTCCTTCTCGGCGAGGATGCGCCGCGCTTCCTGATTGGTTTCGAGAATCGTGCCGTCCTGCGCGATGCTGATCATGCCCAGCAGCATGCGGTTGACGGTGCCGGCGAACAGCTGGCGCTCGCATTCGAGGAAATCGAGGCGCGCGTGCAGCTGGATCGCGCGCTTCAGATGCGGCAGCAGGAAGCGGACGACGGCCTTGTCGTCGGCGGAGAACGGCTCGGCACTGTGCCCGCGCGTGATGCGCAGCCGGCACTCGATGCCCTCCTTCGTGTAGATGTCGGCGCCGAGCAGGTGGCGGATGTCGAGCGGCTTGAGGTATTCGAGATAGACCGCGCTCTGCAGCCACTGACGGCCGATCAGTTCCTCCGCGGTGACGACCTCGTCCTCCGGCAGGCGCACGAAGGGGTCCATCGCGAAGAAATGCGTTTCATAGGATTCGACGCCCTGCCGCGTGACCGGGCCGGTGTTGATCATGATCCCGGCGCTGTCGGACGACGGCGGGCGCAGCATCAGCGTGACGTGACCGGCGTGCAGGCGCTCGCGCAGCAGCTGCAGCGCCGTATGCCACGGCGGCGTTTCCGTCGGGCCGTCATAGATCGCGCTCAGCAGGCGATCGGCCTGCTCCAGGTCGAGCGCCACCGCCGCGCCCTTCGGGGCCGGACTCATAGCGGTTGTGCTGCCCATACGCCGCGCTTGCGCAAGGGAAATCTCCGTCACCCTGGCTGTGTTCGCCATGACTCTCCTCCGCGCCTGCTCCGCACGGGCGCACGTTCCAACGGTCTGCGGGCTGTCAACCCCCTCGTCGAGATGGGAACGCGACGTATCAATATGCCGCCCCTCTGCCGGCGTCAAGCCGCGAGCGCAACAAACCCACGCCGCCGGTCTCCCGGAGCGCGGTGCCTCGATCCCACTTCGGACCCGGCACGACGCCGTGCCGGGCTGAGTCGAAGCCTAGTCCGGTGCGCGGTGCGCCGTCTCCCCCATCCGGACGAGACAACCGGCACGCGCCCTGTCCGATCATCGCCGCGCGCCCCGTTCGCGCGAACCGACACCGCCATGACCGACGAAACCCGCATGAAGGCCGCGATGCAGGCCTATATCGACCACTTCAACCGCAGTGACGCCGCGGCGATCGCGGACCTCTACGCCGACGACGCGACGGTCGAGGATCCGGTCGGCAGTCCGCTGAAGAAGGGCAAGGCCGAGATCGCCGCGTTCTACAAGATGGCGGTCGCCACCGGCGCGCGCCTGGAGCTCGCCGCACCGGTCCGCGCCTCCCACGGCAACGCCGCGGCGATGGCCTTCAACGTGCGGCTGAACATGCCGGAAGGCAGGGCGCATATCCAGGTGATCGACGTGATGACCTTCAACGACGCCGGCAAGTTCACGTCGATGAAGGCCTACTGGGGCAAGTCCGACATGGTGCTGGAGAAGTGAATCCCGCGGCGCTGCAGCGCCTGGCCGACCGCATCGAGCTCCAAGAGCTGGTCGTGCGCTACGCCAATGCCATCGACCGGCGCGATTTCGACGCGCTCGATGCAGTGTTCACGCCCGATGCTTACATCGACTACCGCGCGATGGGCGGCATCGACGGGCCGTATCCGGCGGTCAAGCAATGGCTGCCGCAGGCGCTGCAGCACTTCCCGGCCTACATGCACTTCGTCGGCAACTGCGAGTTCGCGATCGATGGCGATGCGGCGACCGGGCGGATCGCCTGCTTCAACCCGATGGTGGTGCCCCGGCCGGAGGGCGGCACGGACACCATGTTCCTCGGCCTGTGGTATGTCGATGAATACCGGCGCACCGCCGGCGGCTGGCGCATCGGCCGCCGCGCCGAGGAGAAGTGCTACGACTTCAACATGCCGGCGTGGATGAAGAAGGCGCTGAAGCTGTAGGGTGGGCCCCGCCTGGCGCTGGCCGCGGGGCGCCCCGCGCCGTCCGTGGGTGATCCGGGGCATGTAGAGCATTTCTACGCGCCCTGGCCCGGCCTTCGCCTGGGCGGCGACACGGGCATATAGTGGGGCTGTTCCCGGCCGGGAATGACACGAGTGGGCGCCAGATGAGCGGTAGCGATTCCGACGGGCGGGTCGAGGCGGACGGACTGCACGCCTGGTTCGACGGGCGGTCCGGTATCGTCGCGCGACTCGCCAGCGACGGGACCGTGCTCGACTCCAATCGCGGCGATGCCGCAGCGCCGCGCGATTCACTGGCGGCGCATTTCGCGCTCGAAGCCGTCGAGCCACTGGCGCAGGTGCTGCAGCAGGTCGCGGCGGATGGCCAGCCGCGGCAGGTCGAAGCCTCCGTGCTGGGCGCGGACGGCGTGCGCCGCTGGTACTGGCTCAACATCGGCGCGGTCCGGCGCGACGGCGTCGTCATCGGTTACGGCGTGCACGGCGTGGACATCACCGCCCGCAAGCGCGAGGAGGACCGGCTGCGGCGCAGCGAGTCGATGCTGGTCGATACCCAGGGCGTGGCGCACCTGGGGGTCTGGGAATGGGACATCACCGAGCCGCATGCCGTGTGGAGCCCCGAGCTGTACCGCATCTACGGCGAGACCCCGCAGAGCTACACGCCGACCTACGAGGGCTATCTGGCCAAAGTGCATCCGGACGACCGCCAGCGGGTGATGGACGCCACCAACGAGGTCTTCCACCACCTCAAGCCCTATTCGCACGACGAGCGCATCTATCGCGCGGATGGCGAGCTGCGCTACCTGCACACCTGGGCGTTCCCGGTACTCGACGACGCCGGCAAGCTGATCCGCCTGACCGGCGTCTGCCAGGACATCACCGACCGCAAGCGCGCGGAGCTGGAGCGCGACCGCGCCAACGAGCTGGCGCTGTCGGCGCAGCGCCTCGCGCTGCACCGCGCCCAGTACGACGAGCTGACGCGCCTGCCCAACCGCAGCAAGTTCGGCGAAAGCCTGCACGAGGCGCTCGCCAACGGCGCCGCGCGCCTGCGCCGCTTCGCGCTGGTCACACTCGGCCTGGATCACTTCAGCGAGCTGAACCATGCGCTGGGGCCGCGCATCGGCGACAGCGTGCTCAGCGAGGTCGCAGAACGCCTGCGCCGCGCGCTGCCCGATCCGTCGGCGCTGCTGGCACGCACCGGCCCGGACCTGTTCAGCTGGATCGCCGAGGTCGCCGAGGGCGCCGACGGTGTCGCGCAGTTGCAGAAGCGCTGCGAGGCGCTGCGGTCGCTCGTCGGCGCGCCGCTGGAACTCGGCCAGGGCGTCGCCGTGTCCGCCAGCCTCGGCTGCGCGCTGTATCCGGACCATGCCGACAGCGCCGAGCAGCTGCTGTACGCCAGCGACACCGCGCTGCACTGGGCCAAGAAGCACGCGCGCGGCTTCCTGAAGATCTACGAATCGTCGATGCAGCAGCGCGCGAGCCGCGTGCTCGAACTCAACCGCGAACTGCATCGGGCGATGGCCAGCCAGCAGCTGCGGCTCCATTACCAGCCGATCATGACGATGACCGGCGCGCGCGTGCTCGGCGTCGAGGCGCTGGCGCGCTGGCGGCGCGACGACGGCAGCCAGATACCGCCGGATCACTTCATCCCGGTCGCCGAATCGGGCGACCTGCTGCGGCCCTTCACCGAATGGACGATCGGCACGGTCTGCGCACAGATGGCCGACTGGCTGCAGCGCGGGGTGCCCGTGCCACGGATCTCGTTCAACCTGTCGGCCGCACAGCTGCGCCTCGCCGGCATCGACCAGTACATACTCGACGAAATGCGCCGCCGCGGACTGCAGGGCAGTGCGCTGGCCATCGAGATCACCGAGGAAGCGTTACTGGACAACCTCGACGCGGCCGGTGCCCTGTTGACGCGCCTGCGGCAGGAGGGCCTCGCCGTCGCCGTGGACGATTTCGGCGTCGGCTACTCGTCACCGCACTACCTGCGTAGCCTGCCGATCAACATCCTCAAGATCGACGGATCCTTCCTGAAGGACGTGCCCGGCAATGCCGATGCCACCTCGCTGCTCAACGGCATCATCGAGATCGGCCACAGCCTGCAGATGCAGGTGGTCACCGAGTGCGTCGAGCACGCCGAGCAGGCCGCCTACCTGCGCCGTCTCGGCGGTGTCAGCGGTCAGGGTTTCTGGTTCACGCGCGCGCTGCCGGCCGACGAGCTGGAACAGTGGCTCACGCAGTGGCTGAGCAGCGCGGTGGTCGCGGTCGCCTGAGCGCACGCCGACGCTTGCAAGCCGGCCCGATCCGGCGCAGGCTTCCATTCCCATCCCTTCGCGGGAGAGCGGCCATGGCATACGTGGAATGGCGCTGGCAGGGCGTGCAGGTGTCCAACTGCAACTGCAATCTCGGCTGTCCCTGCCAGTTCAATTCGCTGCCGTCCAACGGCAACTGCCGGGCATACATGTTCGGCCAGATCGACGAGGGTCATTTCGGCGAGATCCCCTTGGACGGGTTGCGCTTCGGCGGGCTGTTCGCCTGGCCGGGGCCGATCCACCTCGGCAACGGCGAGGCGCTGCCGGTGATCGACGAGCGCGCCGACGCCGATCAGCGTGCGGCGATCCTGGCGGTGCTGACCGGCCAGGAAACCGAACCGGGGTCGCTGATCACGCAGGTGTTCAGCACGACCCTGGTCAAGGCGCATCCGACGCAGTACAAGCCGATCGAACTGCGCATCGACGAGCGGGCCGGCACCGCCAGCGTGCGCATTCCCGGCCTGCTCGAAGCCTCGGCGCAGCCGATCCGCAACCCGGTGACCGGCGCGCCGCACCGCGCGCGCCTGCGGCTTCCGGCCGGCTTCGAGTACGACGAGGCCGAGTTCGTGTCGGGCTCCGGCACTGCGCAGGGGCCGATCCCGCTCGACTTCCGCGACACGCATGCGCATATCGCGCGGATGCACTGGAGCACGCACGGCGTCGTCCGGTGATGCCGGTGCTGGAGCGGCTGCTCCTCCGCGAGCGGCCGATCGTGCTCGTCGGCCTGTGCGGCGTCATCGTCCTGTCGTGGCTGTACCTGGTGCCGGCCTCGCTCGACATGTACGGGGCCATGGACGGCCTGTCGGCGTGGATGATGCAGACGCACTGGGATGTGCGTTACTTCGTCCTCGTGTTCCTGATGTGGGCGGTGATGATGGTCGGCATGATGCTGCCCAGCGCCGCGCCGGCGATCCTGCTGTACGCGCGCGTGCAGCGCACCAGTGCGGGCGTCGAGGCACCGACGCTGCGCATCCAGGCGTTCACCGCCGGCTACCTGCTGGCCTGGACCGGCTTCAGTCTCGCGGCGACGCTGCTGCAGTACGCACTGTCGCGCGCGGCCCTGCTGTCGCCGATGTGGGAAAGCGCCAGCCCCGTGCTCGGCGCCGTGCTGCTGGTCAACGCGGGCCTGTACCAGCTCACGCCGTTCAAGCAGTCCTGTCTTTCGCGCTGCCGTTCGCCGGCCGGCTTCTTCATGCAGCACTGGCGGCCCGGCGTCCGCGGTGCGCTGCGGCTGGGCGTTCGCCACGGCCTGTACTGCGTCGGCTGCTGCTGGGCCCTGATGCTGCTGCTGTTCGTCGGCGGCGTGATGAGTCTGCTGTGGATCGGCGCGATCACGGTCTTCGTGCTGATCGAGAAGCTCGCACCGCTGGGCGTGCAGGGCGGCCGGCTCAGCGGTGCGCTGCTGGCGCTGGCGGGCATCGTCCTGCTGGCATCGGCGTGACGCGCGACGTCGTGCAGCGGCGGCGGGCTTGCGCCTAGAATCGCGCGTCCGCCCTCTCGACGCCCAGAGATGCCCGAATCCCGACGGCTGCGCGCGCGCAGCATCGCCGCCGAGCAGGCGATCCTCAAGGCGACCCTCGAAATCCTCGCCACGGGCGGATACTCCGCACTGACGATCGAGCGCGTCGCCGCCACCGCACGGGCCAGCAAGACGACGATCTATCGGCGCTGGAAGACCAAGGAGCACCTGGTGCTCGCCGTCTTCGGCCAGCTGCCGATCCCGGTGCCGGTGGCCGGGCCGAGCCTCGAAGCGGATCTGATCGCGCTGTTCGGCCAGTTTTCCAAGATCATGCGCGACTCGCCGCTGCGCGGCGTGTTGCCGATGCTGGTCGCCGAGTGCATCGACAATCCGTCGCTGTCGGCGGCGCTGGTGAAGGTCAACGACCGGCGCCGTGTGCCGGTGCGCCACGTGCTGCAGAACGCGATCCGGCGCGGCGAACTGTCCGCCGCGACCGACGTCGAGCTGGCGATCGATGTCATTCAGGGTGCGATCGCGATCCGCCAGTACTTCCTGCTCGACGAACTGACCGACGACTGGATCCGCGGACTCGTCGGGCTGCTGCTCCACGGCATCGGCCAGCGCAAGCCGGCGCGCCGCGGCTGAGCCGCTGCCGGCGCTCGTCCGTTTGCGGGATGGATGTGTACGGTACGTACCGTATCGTCAAGCAACGGGCGCGCGCGATGGTCGGCGCGCAGGGTGCACAGGGGAGAGCCGGATGTTCGACAACTGCCGCGGGTGGGCGGTGCTGTTCGCGCTGCATGCGCTCGCCGCATCGGCCCAGGACGCGCTGCCGGACGAGGGTGATGATGGCGTGCCTGCGCTGATGCAGGCCGAATCTCTGGATGTGGTTCCGGTGGAACCGCTGCGCGCGGGTGCGGAACCCGCACCGCCGCCGTCGTCGTCCGGTGCCACCACGGCGCTCGAGGAGATCGTGGTCACCGCGCAGCGGCGCGCCGCTTCGGCGCAGGACACGCCGATCTCGATGGAGGCCTTCAACAGCGACAAGCTGGCGCAGCGCGGCATCCAGGGCGTGCAGGATCTCGCCGCCAACGTGCCGAGCATGGTGATCGAGCCGCACCCGCTGTCCAACACGACGCTGCGCATCACGATCCGCGGCGTCGGCATCACCGACGCTCAGGTCACCCAGGACCCGGCGGTCGGCATCTATCTCGACGGTGTCTATCTGGCGCGGTCCGCCGGTCTTGCCCTGGATCTGGCGGATCTCGAACGCGTCGAGGTCCTGCGCGGCCCGCAGGGCACGCTGTACGGCCGCAACACCACCGGCGGTGCCGTCAACCTGGTCACGCGCCGTCCTTCCGTCGATGCCTTCGCGATGTGGCACCAACTCACCGTCGGCTCGCGCAATCAGCTCACCGGCAAGAGCGTGTTCAACCTGCCGCTCACCGACACCCTCGCCGTGAAGCTGGCCGCGCTCGGCAGCAGCCGCGACGGCTTCGTCGACAACACCGGCCCCGGCCGCGATTTCGGCGACCGTGACGAGCGCGCCTACCGTTTCGACGCGCGCTGGCTCGCCACCGACTGGCTGACCGCGGACTATTCGTACGACTACGCGGATCTGGAGTACGTCAACTACATGTTCCAGTCGATCCTGCCGTCCAACACGCCGCACGGCATGGCCGACCTGTTCAAGCCCTACGCACAGTCCGAATCCGTGTATGCCGAGCGGCGCCTCGACCGCCTCGCCTCCGGCGCGCCGATGGAGGCCTCGTCGTCGAAGATCCAGGGGCACACGCTGGTGCTCGGCGCACCGCTGCCGTCGGGGCTGGAGGCGAAGTACATCGGCGCGTTCCGCAAGCTGATCGACAACCAGTACCCCGACCTCAGCGGCGGCGGCGGTTCCACCGGCTATCGCGTGGACACCAACGCCTACGACGGTCCGGCCGGACTCATGGCCGGCGGCGGCGCGCCGACGCCGCTGGTGATCCCCACCACCTTCCAGGAGCAGTGGTCGCACGAGCTGCAGCTGTCCGGCAAGCTGTTCGACAGCGTGGACTTCATCGTCGGCGCCTATTACTTCAGAGAGGACGGCGGCGAGCACGGCGGGCCGAACCATCACATCTTCAACACCAAGCTCGATCCGTCGCAGTTCGACGCCTTGCTCGACGCGATCCCCGGCCTGCGCGATCCGCTGCGCGAACTGGCCTTTCCGGGCCTGGCCGCGTTCTGGGACTACGACATCGCGATCCAGAACTCGGCGACGGCCGTCTTCGGCCAGTTCACGTGGACGCCGGGCCTGTTCGACGAGCGCCTGCGCCTGACCATGGGCCTGCGCCAGTCCTGGGACGAGCGCGAGGCGCTGAAGAACTTCATCCAGACCCAGTACGTCGAGGGCCAGATCGCGGGCCAGGGCCTGACCGCGGTGCTGATCCCGGGCCAGGTCTATCGCACGGTGGACGACTTCGTGGACGTGTACGCCGCGCGCAAGGACCGCAACTTCTCGCCGTCGGTCAACCTGCAGTACGACCTCGCCGGCAACGCGACCACCTACCTGTCCTACGCCACGGCCTACAAGAGTGGCGGCTTCAACACGCGCGACCCGCAGGTCTCGGCGGCTTCGGGTGCCGCATCGGACGGCACCAACTACGGATTCGGCTTCGTCGAGGGCTTCAAGCCGGAGACGGTGCGTTCGCTCGAGGCCGGCATCAAGAGCGAGTGGATGCAGCGGCGGCTGCGCTTCAATGCCGCCGTGTTCGACAGCCACTACCGTGACATGCAGACCAACTTCATGGTCCCCGGCACGATCTCCGACACCAAGTCGCGCAATGCCGGCAAGGCGCGCATGCGTGGCGCCGAGATCGAAACCGCCTTCGTCGCGCTGCAGGACCTGATCCTCGCGGTGCAGTACGCGTATCTGGACGCCAAGGTCGAGGAGGTCATCGACGTCGATGGCAACAACGTCGCCAACCTGTATCCGTTCATCGCCGCGCCGCGGCATTCCTACGTGGCCTCGGCCGACTGGACCTTCCTGCGCGGCAACTGGGGCGACCTGCGCGCCTACCTGAACTACCAGTACACCGGCTGGCGCCAGGGCTTCGTCATCACCGAGGACAAGCGCGGCCTGACCGCGATCGACGGCTACGGGCTGTTCAACGCGCGCCTGACGGCCGGCAATCTCCGTGTCGGCGGGCGTGCCGCGCTCGATGTCGCGCTGTGGGGCCGCAACCTCGCCGACGAGGAATATCCGGTCACGGCCATCGACAACCTGCCGCACGCCGACCGCGCGGTGATCTGGGGCGAGCCGCGCGCCTTCGGCCTGGACCTCATCCTGCGCTATCAGTGATGGCGGCAGCGCGTCTGCTGCGTGTCGCCGCCGCGTGCGCAGCGGCGGCACTGCTCGCCCATGCCGGAGGCGCGCGCGCGGGGGACGACGCCACCGCCGCGTTCGTCGGTTACTGGAATGCCTACGAGCCGTCCGCCGGGACGACCTCGACCATCGAGCTGTACCGCGACGGCGAATTCCTGGCCGGGCGCGTCGTGCGGATCACCGGTGCGCACGGCGAGCCGCTGGATCTTCAATGCACGCGTTGTCCGCCACCCTGGCGCGGCCAGCCGCTCGCCGGCATGCGTTTCCTCTGGGGCCTGCGCAGCGCAGGGGATCGCTGGGTCGATGGCCAGGTCATCGACCTGCGCGACGGCCTGACGCAAGGCACCGTCGCCCGCGCCGAGCTCGAACGCGACGGTCCGCAGCTCCGCCTGCACGCCTACCTCGGGCTTCGTGCGCTCGGCGAGTCGCGCATCTGGACGCGCGCCAAAGCCGCGCAGGATCGGTGAAGCTCAGCGGCGGAAGCGGTAGGTCAGTTCCAGTCCGAGGCTGCGCGGCTCGCCCCAGACCACCGCGCGGTCGGACTGCGGCAGATTGTCGATCGCCATCAGCGGATAGACCTTGTCGGCGAGGTTGCGGCCCCACAGTGCGAGGTCGAGCGTGCCTTCGCTGCCCATCCGGATGCCGGCCGCGGACAGGCGCGCGTTCCACAGGCCGTAGGCGGGGATCGACGTCAGGCCGCGGCGTTCCTCGGTGATGACGTTGCCCTGGCGCTGGGCGATGTAGTTGTAGGAGCCGTAGGCACGCAGTTCGCCCCAGCCGGCGCGCAGCGCCGTCCAGTCGAGCGCGACGACGCCGGAGTGGCGTGGCGCGGACGTGAATGGATACAGGTCGGCGACGTTGTTGCCCTGCGGGTCGATGACTTCGAGCACTTCGGCATCGAGCCAGGCGTAGTCGGCACTCAGGCGCAGATCGGCGTGCAGCTGCGCCGTGGCGTCCAGCTCGAAGCCGCGCATCCGCGCCTTGCCGGCGTTGATCGTCTTGGTGTCGGAGATGGTGCCGGGGATCAGGAAGTTGATCTGCATGTCGGTGTAGTCGCTGCGGAACACGTCCGCGTTGACGCGCAGGCGCCGCCCGAGCCACTCGCTCTTGATGCCGGCCTCCCAGGACTGCACGTACTCCGGCGCGAAGCCATCGACGAAGCCGAAGCCGTAGGTGTTGCCCTGCGAGGCGCCGGAGATGTGCGGATCGCGCACGTTGAAGCCGCCGCTCTTGTACGCCTCGACGGATTTGGCGTAGAGGTTGATCGCCGGTGTCAGCTCGTAGGCAGCGACGAACGACCAGGCATCGTCGCGGAAGCTGCGTGCCGAGCGGACGTAGTCGAACTTCTCGGCGCTCGACAGCAGGCGCGCCGTGCCCTGGCCGTTGGCCTGCACTTCGACATAGGTGTCGCTGATGCGGAACTTCACCGCTTCGCGCTCGTCGCTGGAGCGACGGTAGCCGACGGTCAGGTGCAGCCGGTCCTGCAGCGCCTCGAACGGCGGCGTCCACGTCGCCTGGCCAAACAGCGCGGTCGCGCGGTTGGCGATGGTCCAGTCGAAATCGACGAAGTTGACCAGGCGCAGCTGGTCGATCTGGCTGAAGTCGATGATGCCCAGGCTGCCGAGGATCGGATCGAGTTCCGGCAGCGAGGCCGACAGCTCGTCGAGCTGGTCCGGAGAGATCGCGGTGCTGAGCTGGTGGTTGAGGCGGTGGCGGTCCTCGCGCCCGGTCTCGCGGAACGCATAGGCGCCGACGATGAACTCCACGCGGTCGTCGAACAGCCGGCCGCCGAACTGCAGCTCGTGCGAGAACTGCTCCTGCGTCACCGTCGGGATCACCAGCGGCGTCGGCCCGCCATTGGCGACGGTCGCGGCCGGTCCGGCGTAGGCGTTGCTGTCGAGGCGGTAGGTCGTCGAGCCGGCGCCGCCGCCGAGGTCCGCATACTCCTCGTCGCGCAGTTTGCGCCAGGCGCCGATGTACTTGAGCTCGAACGCGCCCAGCGGCGCGGTCAGCGTCAGTGCGTGGCCGTCGATCCTCGAACCGGATTCCTCCATCGGCGCGCCGGTGGCCAGATGGCGCAGGCGCCGCTCCGAGTACACGGTCTGCGACACCGCGTAGGGCTTGAACAGCTCGGCCTGGCCCTTGTTGGTGTTCGGCGGCAGCACCGCCTGGAACAGCGTGTTCGCGTAGCGCAGGTCGCTGTGGTCGTAGCTGTAGTCGGTGGTCAGCCAGGCCGTCGGCAGCCAGCGCGCGGACAGGCGGCCGGCGAGTTCGGAGCGGTCGCCGAAATCCTCGCCGGGGCCGGTGTTGTCGACGAAGCCGTCGCGGCGGTTGCCGAGCAGGGCCAGGCCCAGCGCCAGATCGTCGGTCACGGGCACGTTGAACGAGGCCTTGGCCCGGTAGTTCGAGCGACTGCCGCCGCCGGTCTGCGCCGACATCGAGAACGCGCCCGGATCCGGGCGCTTGGTGATCAGGTTGATCGCACCGCCGGTGGTGTTGCGGCCGTACAGCGTGCCCTGCGGGCCGCGCAGCACCTCGATGCGGTCGAGATCGGCGAGATCCAGCGCCAGGCCGACCGAGCGCGCGATATAGACGCCGTCGAGATAGACGCCGACCGCCGGGTCCTGCGTCAGCTGCGCGTCATAGACGCCGACGCCGCGGATGAACAGCCGCAGCGTCGCGTTGTGCGTGGGAAAGGGCTCGATGGTCAGCGCCGGCACCTGCGCGCTCAGGTCGTGGACGCCCTGGATGCCGCGCAGCTCGATGGTCTCGGCGTTGAAGGCTTCGATCGAGATCGGCGTGTCCTGCACGCTGGCGACGCGGCGCTCGGCGGTGACCACGATCTCTTCCAGCGCGGCCGCATCGGCAACGGCATCGGTGGTGGAAACCGCCCTCGTCGGCGGCGGCGCGGGGCGCACGGCGATGACGGGGTCCTGCGGCGCGTCGCCCGTCGCCGAACCTTCGTCCGGCTGCGCGGCCGCGATGTGGGCGGCGAGGCTCAACGCCAGCAGCAGCGGTATCCGTTCGATCCGCATCGGCACTCCCCCTCGTTGTCCTGCTCCCACGCTATCCGGCGACCGTCCGGATGCCCTCGCGCAAACGGGTGAGCCGGTGCGGCCGCCGATCGGCGAGGCTCGCCGTCCGGGAACGAGGAGCGATGGCATGCCGGCAGAGCAGAGCTTGAAAGGGCGCGTGGCGCTGGTCACCGGTGCGAGCCGCGGCATCGGCCGTGCGATCGCGCAGCGTCTCGCCGCGCATGGCGCGGCGCTGGTCGTGACCGCGTCGCCACGCTCGAAAGACGGCCTGCGTGACACCTGCGCGCGGATCGAGAAGGCCGGCGGACGCGCGGCCTGGCTGGCCGTCGATCTCGCCGACGCAGCGGCGCGCGATGCGCTGGTCGCGCGTGCCGCCGAACGCTTCGGACCGATCGACATCCTCGTCAACAACGCCGCCGGCATCGGCGCCTATGCGCCGCCGAGCCGCATCGACCGCGCCGCGCGCGTGGCGATGTTCGACCTCGACCTGCAGGCGCCGATCGACCTGATCCAGCAGGCGCTGCCGACGATGCGCGAGCGCGGCTGGGGGCGCATCCTCAACCTGAGCAGCGAGATGGCGCGCCAGCCGCCGATCCCGTATCCGGGGCCGGCCAAGCAGATCCACGCGCTGGCGCTCTACGGCTGCGCCAAGGCGGCACTGGAGCGCTACACGCTGGCGCTCGCTGCCGAGCTGCACGGCAGTGGCGTCTGCGTGAATGCGGTGATGCCGTACAAGATCGCGCACACCGAGGGCGCGGCGCAGGTCGCGCAGGCGATGTCGGCGACGCACCCGGACTGGGTAGAGCCGGTCGAGATGCTGGCGGAGGCGAGCTATCACCTGATCGCCGGCGACAGCACCGGCTGGATCGCCGTGAGCCGCGAGGTGCTACAGCGCGCGCAGTCGAAACTGCATGCGCTCGACGGCGTCACCGTGATCGGCGATGCACTGACGCGGGACCGCGATATCGCGCGGGCATGACGGAACAAACAAAAACGCCGCGAGGATCACTCGCGGCGCTGGGGCCCTTGCGATCGGCTCAGGCGGCCTTGGTCTGCGGCGCGCCCTCGAAACCCTTCGCGTGATAGATGCCATCCACGCTCTTGTGGAACTCGTCGCGCTGCGCACGCGGGTTGTAGAACTGCTTGTACCAGGCGCGCTGCTTGAGGAACGGGCCGTCGCCCTGCACGTACAGGCCCTTGAAGTTCGGGCGCTTGTGCTTCCACACCTCGAAATCCTGCGCGAACGCGGCGAGCGCGGCGTCCTGGTACATGCGCGCGGCGGCCCGGTCCTGATCGTTGGCCTGGGCGTTGGTCGCCGATTTCACCAGCAGGTTGTGCCAGACGTAGCTGACGCCGTCCTCGACCGGCGTGTGCGCGATGATGATCCACGAGTCGTACAGGCCGCTCATGCGCGTCAGCAGCAGGCTGGGGCCGTGGTAGGTCGCGGTGGTGATCAGCATCGGCCCGCCTTCGGCGATCAGCGTGCGGTGGCCGCCGCCCATGCGCTGCGTGACGGTGTGGCCGCGGAACTCGTTCTCGAAGAACTTGGTGCGCGAGCCGTGCACCGGGTCGAAATGGGCGACGTCGGTGATGTTGTCGATGATCTCCTGCGGGTGCACGTTGACCGTTCCCAGGTCGTCGTAGCTGCCGACCACCCAGGCCGGATCGTTCCACTCCGGGATCTCCGGCAGCTCGTAGTCGGGCGCGCCGCCTTCCTCGTCGTGCCAGACGAAGACCGCGCCCAGATGCTCGCGCACCGTCCATGAACGGACCTTGGCGGCCGGCGGGATCGGGCCGCTGCTGTACGGAATGTGGTTGCACTTGCCGTCCGGGCCGAAGCGCCAGGCGTGATAGGGGCAGCGGATCGAATCGCCCTCGACCGGACCGTCCTGGGCGACGTAGGACGTCGTGTTGCGGGCGAGGTGCGTGCCCATGTGCGGGCAGTAGGCGTCGAGCAGCACGACCTTGCCGGACTGCTTGCCGCGGTACAGCGCGAACTCCTGGCCGAAGAACTTCACGCCCATCGGCTTGTCGGTGACCTTGGCCGATTCCGCGACCATGAACCAGCCGCGCGGATAGGTGAATGCGCCGAGGCCGTATTCCTGGGTGGTTGCCATCGTGTTGCTCCCTCGCTGCGCGGCAGCGGTCCGGCTGCGGCAGTTGCTGAATGAATCGTGCGGCGGACGGGGTGCGCCGAGTACCGCGCCAGTTTGGAAACCGCTCCCTGGCGCTGCATCACCCGTTTGAGTGAAGTAGCGCGGCGCGCATCGGCGTGTGATGCACGCCAGAACGCGATGGGGGAGAAGCATGATTCTGCGTGCGGGATGGGTTGCGGGTCTGGCGCTCGCGCTGACCGCCTTGTCGGGATGCGGCAATGGCGGGCCGGATGGAGGCGGCGCTGCCGTCCCGCAGCAGTTGCGCCGCGATGGTCGCTGGCTGGTCGATGGGCACAACCGCGTGGTCATCACGCACGGCGTCAACGTCGTGTGGAAGACCGCGCCCTATGTGCCGCCCGACGCGGCCAAGGGTTTCCGCGCCGCGGATGCCGACTGGCTCGCCGACCACGGCTTCAACTCCGCGCGCATCGGCACGCTGTGGGTCGGCGTGTCGCCGCACGCGCCCGGCGTGATCGATACGGACTACCTCGCGCAGTGGGACCGCATCGTGCAGCTGCTCGCCAGCCGGCGTATCTGGATCCTGTTCGACTTCCACCAGGACATGCTCGGGCCGGTGTACCAGGGCGAGGGCGTGCCGGACTGGGCGGTCGAGCCGGTCGAGGGCCTGTTCACCACGCTGCTCGGACCGCCGTCGTTCGGCTTTCCGTTCAACTACTTCACGCCGCAGGTGTCGGAAGCCTTCGACAACCTGTGGGCCGAGCGCGGTCCGGTGTGGGACGGCTTCCGCGACGCCTGGATCGCGGTGGCCAGACGCTGGAAGGATCAGCCGTACTCGATGGGCTACGACCTGCTCAACGAACCCTGGGCCGGCATGGAGTACATGCAGTGCCTGCAGCCCTGGCTCGGCTGCGAGTCGCACGAGCGCGACGAGCTGCAGCCGTTCTACACGCATGCGCTGACCGGCATCCGCAGCGTCGATCCGGACAACCTGGTCTGGTTCGAGCCGCAGCCCTTGATCAGCACCGGCGCGCCGGCGCGCGGCTACGAGGCGATTCCGGGCGAGTCGCAGCTCGGCTACTCCTTCCACTACTACTGTCCGCTCAACACGCTGGCCAACGCCGCGCAGCTGGGCGTGCTCGACACCTTGCCGTTCGGGCCGCAGGACACCTGCGAGAGCTTCGGCGACACGACCTTCGCCGAGGCGCGCGCGCAGGGCGAGAAGATGCAGGCGGTCGAACTGCTGACCGAGTTCGGCGCCACCGACGAGCTGCCGGTGCTCGCCGAAGTCGCGCGCCAGGCCGACGAGAACCTGGTCGGCTGGCAGTACTGGCAGTACAAGAACTTCGACGATCCGACCACCGAGTCGCAGGACAGCGGCGCGCAGAGCCTGTTCGCCGACGACGCGGATCTCTCGACCGCCAAGCTCGACAAGCTGAAGATCCTCAGCCGCACCTACCCGCAGGCGACCGCGGGCGTTCCGCTGGCGCTGTCCTTCGACCCGGACACGGCCGAGTTCCAGTACCGCTACACGCCGCGGGCCGCGACGGCCCCGACCGAGATCTTCGTGCCGGTCGCACTGCACTACCCGAACGGCTACCAGGTCGAGGTCAGCGGCGCGACGCTGCGGTCCGCCGCGAACGCGCCGCGCCTGCTGCTGGACAACCTCACCGGTGCGACCGAGGTCAGCGTGCGGGTGACGCGCAGGCCCTGAGGGCGCGGCGCCGGCCGACTGCGAGCAGCGCGAGGAGGGCGAGCAGCGCCGGGCCGAGGCCGCCGCCGCCCCCGCCGCCGCCCGCCGACCCGCCGCCGGGCGCGCCGAGGTCGAGATCGTCGCAGCCGGCGCGGATGTCCTCGCAGACGTGGGCCTTGCCGCTGCGATCCGGAAACGCGCGCGCCGAGCGCAGGTAGAAGCTGTAGCGCGGCTGCCAGTCGCTGTCGGCGAGCAGGCGCGCATCGGCGTCGGCGTAACCGGATTCGCCCGGGTTCTTCAGCCAGCGGTCGAACCAGGCCAGCGTGTAGTGCTCGGCCATCGGATTGCCCCAGCCGCCCTCACAGGCGCCGCTCGATGTGTCCGCGCACCACGACGTCGCCGGGAAGGTCGGCAGCAGCGACCATTCGTAGTGCGAGCTGCCCTGGATGGTGAACTGGAACACCGGGACGCCGGCGTCGCGCCACGCGGCATAGGCGACCTTGTCCGACTCCGGGTCGGGCGGCTGCGTGAACGGCGCCGGTGTCAGGCCGTACTCGCTGGTCTGTCCCATCGCCGGCACGCGCGGCACGATCGTCGGCGTACCGCCGCCGTAACCGCCGCCGCTGGCGCTGGCGAGCCCGTCCCAGGCCACCGCGACCTTGACCGGATTGTGCGCGTCGATCTGTCCCGGCCAGGGATCGGCGCCGGCGGCACCGTAGCCCTGCACGACCGACACGCCGGCAGCGCCCAGCGAATGTCCGGCGATGCCCAGGCGCGCCGGGTCGATGCGCGCGATGTGCGGATTGAACGCGGTCATCGTCGTCGGGTAGGTGCCGGCGCAGGACAGGTTGTGCGGATACGGCTGCACGCTCGACGAGCGGAAGAAGTCGATCGCATCGACCAGGCCGTCCCAGAACACGGTGGGGTTGGCATTGCTGCCCTGCACGCCGGTCGGCGTCTGCTGGTCGGAGCGGCCCTGGCCGCGCGGGTCGAAGGTCATCACGACATAGCCGGCGCGCACCAGCGCCTGCGCCGCCCACCAGTACAGGGTCTCCGGTGCCTGCACCGAGCCGTTCTCGATCACCACCGCCGGCAGGCCGTTGCGGCCGTCGCGCGGCGCCCACACGCGGCCGGAGATGCGCGCGCAGCCGCGGTCGTAGAACAGCACCGGGATCACGTCCGCCTCGTTGGTGTAGAACGGCGCGCCGTCGGGGCCGGGCGCCTCGGGGTAGCGGAACGGATCGCCGGCGCACTGCTCGCGCCAGACCGTGCACAGCGGCGTGACCGGCGTGTTGCCGGACGGCGCGATCAGCCAGCTCGGGTCATCGAGCGCGCGCTGATTCCACGCGAGCGTGTTGGCGAGGTTCTGTTCCTCCCAGCGCTGCAGGAAGTCCGGATTGGCGGCCTGCTCGGCCGGCCCTTCGCCGACCCTGGCGTAGTTCGCCGCCTCGCGCTGCGTCCACTCGGCGGACGGGAAGTCCGGACCTTCGGGGATCGCCCGTGCGCCGCCGCACAGCAGTGCAGCGAGGCCGGCCAGGATCGGTGCTGCTTTCATCGGACTCTCCTCAGGATCTTCTGCGGGTTGTGCCTGCTCATCATTTCGGATGATGCCCTGCCGGGCGAATTCTGTGAAAAAGCAGGCCTGTTGCCAGCCCCGGAAGGCGAGGAGATCCGCCGTGCAGAACCCCAATCCCAAGACCGTCGCGCTCGTCAGTCCCGAGCTGCTGGTGCAGCGTGCGCGCGACATGATCCCGCGCCTCAAGGCGCGCGCCGCCCAGTGCGAGGCCGAGCGCAAGGTGCCGGACGAAACCGTTGCCGAGATGCAGGCGGCGGGCTTCTTCCGCGTGCTGCAGCCGAAGAAGTACGGCGGCTACGAGATGGACCCGCAGGTGTTCTACGACGTGCAGATGGCGCTGGCCGAGGGCTGCATGTCCACGGCGTGGATCTATGGCGTCATCGGCGTGCACAACTGGCAGATCGCGCTGTTCGACCCGCGTGCGGCGGAAGACGTCTGGGGCAAGGACACCAACGTGCGCATCGCCTCGACCTACATGCCCAAGGGCCAGGTCAAGCCGGTCGAGGGCGGCTTCCGCTTCTCGGGGCGCTGGGGCTTCTCCAGCGGCATCGATCACTGCGACTGGGTGTTCCTCGGCGGCCTGATCTTCAACGAAGGCCAGCCGCCGGAGTACCGCACCTTCCTGCTGCCGCGCTCGGACTTCGAGGTGGTCGATACCTGGCATGTGATGGGTCTCAAGGGCACCGGGTCGAAGGACATCGTCGTCAAGGACGTGTTCGTGCCCGAGTACCGCACGCACAAGGCCAGTGACGGCTTCATGGGCACCAATCCCGGCCGCGAGGTGTTCCCCTCGGACCTGTACAAGCTGCCGTTCGGCCAGATCTTCGTGCGCGCGGTCTCGACCGCGGCGATCGGCGCGCTGCAGGGCGCGCACGACACCTTCATCGAATTCGCCAGGGTGCGCGTCGGCGACATGGGCAACAAGACCTCGGAGCAGGGGCCGGCGCAGCTCGCCGCGGCCGAGACGGCCGTGGCGATCGACGAGATGAAGCTGGTGCTCAGGCGCAATTTCGAGGTGCTGCAGGACAAGATCCGCAACCGCCAGCCGCTCGACGACATCCCGCAGCGCCTGCTGTTCCGGTTCCAGGCCTCACAGGTCGTCGAGCGCTGCGCCCGCCACGCCTACCAGCTGTTCTCGGTCTGTGGCGGCCGCGGCATCTTCACCGACTTCCCGCTGTACCGCTACGTGTTCGACATCATGGCCGCACGCGGCCACTACGCGAACAACCCGGACCAGTTCGGGCGCAACTACGGCGGCGTGCTGCTCGGCAAAGACAATACGGACTTTTTTATCTGAGGCGCATGGACATCCTGTCCAAGACCGCGCCATCCCTGGCGCGGACTGTCAAAACAAGCGGAAGGCGTAGGCCATGAGTCAGGCGGGTTGGGACCAGGAATACGATGTCGTCGTCGTCGGCTCCGGCGGCGGCGGCATGACGGCGGCGCTGTGCGCGCAGGCGCAGGGCATGAGCAGCATCGTCATCGAGAAGTCCGACAAGTACGGCGGCACCAGCGCGGTGTCGGGCGGCGGCATCTGGATCCCGTGCAACGACGACATCGCGCGCACCGGCGGCAGCGACTCCTACGAGGAAGCGCTGACCTATCTCAAGCACGTGATCGGCGACGAAGTGCCGCAGGCGCGCATCGAGGCCTATCTGAAGAACGCGCCCGAGATGGTGCGCTATCTGGCGCGCACCTTCGGCATCCACTACCACAACGTGCCGAAGTACCCGGACTACTACCCGAACCGGCCGGGCGGCAAGGAAGGCTGGCGCTCGATGCAGCCGGCCGAGTTCGACGCCCGCCTGCTGGGCGACGAGTTCGGCCGTCAGCGCGAGTCCTTCAGGGGCACGCTGCTGATGGGCCGCATCGCGATGGACCAGATCGAGGCGCACACGCTGTTCTCGCGCGGTCCGGGCTGGATCCTGCTCACGCTCAAGTTGCTGCTCAAGTACTGGCTGGACTTCGGCTGGCGCCGGCGCACGCACCGCGACCGCCGGCAGGTGCTCGGTCAGGGCATGGTCGCGGCGCTGCGCTACGCGATGCTGCAGCGGAACGTTCCGCTGCAGCTCAACACCGGCCTCGAATCGCTGGTCGAGGAAGGCGGGCGTGTCGTCGGCCTCGTCGTCACGCAGAACGGGCGCAGGCTGCGCTACCGCGCGCGCCGCGGCGTGATCCTGGCCTGCGGCGGCTTCGAGTCGAACCAGCAGATGCGCGAGCAGTACCTCGCCAAGCCGACGAAGGCCGAGTGGACCGCGGCACCGCCGATCAACCACGGCGACGGCATCCGTGCCGGCAAGGCGGTCGGGGCGCAGCTCAAGCACATGGACCTGGTCTGGGGCTCGCCGACGGTGCGCAAGCCCGGTGCCGCACAGCAGATCACGCTGTTCGTCGAACGCGGCATGCCCGGCTGCGTCGCCGTCAACCGCAAGGGCCGGCGCTTCGTCAACGAGGCGGCGGCGTATCCGGATTTCCGCAACGCGATGTATGCCGACGATGCCCAGGGCAACGGCTGCATCCCGGCGTGGCTCGTGTTCGACGCGACCTTCCGTTACAAGTACCCGATGGGCATCTTCCTGCCCGGCCAGATCGAACCGGATTCCAAGCTGCCGGCGGACTGGCTCGACGAGGTCTATTTCCGCGCCGAGACGCTCGATGGCCTGGCGGCCAAGATCGGCGTCGATGCCGCCGGCCTGCAGGCGACGGTCGCGAAGATGAACGAATACGCGAGGACCGGCGTCGATGCGGAGTTCCACAAGGGCGAGACCGCGATCGACCGCTACTACAGCGATCCGAGCGTGCGGCCCAATTCCTGCCTGGGACCGATCGTCAAGCCGCCGTTCTACGCAGTGCCGATGTGGCCCGGCGAGATCGGCACCAAGGGCGGCCTCGAAACCGACGCCCGCGCCCGCGTGCTGCGCGAGGACGGCAGCGTGATCGAGGGCCTGTACGCGGTCGGCAACACCTCCGCCGCGGTCATGGGGCCGACCTACGCCGGTGCCGGTTCCACGCTGGGTCCGGCACTGACCTTCGCCTACATCGCCGCGCGCGACATCGCGGCGCAGGCGCGCGTCCCGGACGCGGTAAAGGCCGCCGCCTGAGGCGGGTCCGATGAGCAGGACGACCCTCGCGCTGCTCGCCGCACTCGCCGCGCTGCCGGTCTGGGTCTGGCACTCCGATGTCGCACCGACGCCGGTGCAGTGGGCCCTGATCCGGAATTTGAGCCTGACGATGTTGGCGATCGCGCTGCTGTGTTTCGTCGTCGGCGAGCTCAGCGGCAACGTCAGCCAGGTGGACAAGCTGTGGAGCATCACGCCGCCGCTGTACGCGTGGCTGGCGACGGCGCAGGCCGGCTACGAGCCGCGCATGGTGCTGATGTCGGTGGTCGCGACGATCTGGGGCATCCGCCTCACGTACAACTTCTCGCGCCACGGCGGCTACAGCTGGAAGTTCTGGAGCGGCAACGAGGACTACCGCTGGGCGCACGTGCGCAGGAAGCGGGGGCTCGACAACCGGCTGGTGTGGACCGCGTTCCACTTCGGCTTCATCTGCCTGTACCAGAACGCCTTGCTGCTGCTGATCGCGCTGCCGGTGGTGTTGGTGCAGGGCACCGGTGCGCCGACGCTGCTCGACGTGCTGCTGGCCGCGCTGTTCCTCGGCCTGGTCGGGCTCGAGACCCTCGCCGACCAGCAGCAGTGGAACTTCCAGACCGAGAAGAAGCGCCGTCTCAAGTCGGGCGAGCCGCTCGACGGCGACTATGCGCGCGGCTTCATCACCTCCGGCCTGTGGGCGCACTCGCGCCATCCGAACTATTTCGCGGAGCAGTCGATCTGGGTCGTGTTCTTCCTGTTCAGCGTCGCCGCGACCGGCGCGTTCAACTGGAGCGTCATCGGCTGCCTGCTGCTGATCCTGCTGTTCCAGGGCAGTTCCAAGCTCAGCGAGAGCCTGCAGGCCGACAAGTACCCGGACTACCCGGAATACCAGCGCTGCGTGCCCCGATTCATTCCGTCCCTTCGCCCCTTCGCGCCGGTGCGCAGTCAGCGCGCCACCTGAGTCTGGCGGGCGCACCGTCGCGGACATTGATCCAGGACAAGTTTCTGCCACAGAGGCTGAGCTAGTCTGGAACCTCGATTCTCTATCGAGGAGTGCCTCTGCGATGAACGGCGGAGAGATCATCGGAGGGGTCTTGCGCGCACAGGGCGTGCGCTTCCTGTACACGCTGTGCGGTGGACACATCTCGCCGATCCTGGTCGGCGCCAAGCGGGCCGGCATCCGCGTCATCGACACGCGCCACGAGGCGACCGCCGTGTTCGCCGCCGACGCGACCGCGCGCCTGACCGGCGGAGTCGGCGTCGCCGTGGTGACCGCCGGGCCGGGCGTGACCAACACGCTGACCGCGATCGTCAACGCGCGTCTCGCGCAGTCGCCGGTCGTGCTGCTCGGCGGCGCGACGGCGACGGTGCTGCGCGGACGCGGCGCGCTGCAGGACATCGACCAGCTCGCGCTGATCCGCTCGTCCGTGAAATGGGCGGGCAAGGCCAAGCGCGTGCGCGATCTCGAACCGCTGCTGCGCGGCGCGATCCACATGGCCGCCGAGGGCACGCCCGGCCCCGTGTTCCTCGAATGCCCGGTCGATCTGCTCTACGACGAGGCGCTGGTGCGGTCCTGGTATGTCGCCAAGTCCACGCCGCGGCCCGGTGCGGGGCTCGCGGAACACGCGATCGCCGCCTACCTGCGGCTGCATCTGCGCCGCCAGTTCGCGCCGGCCGCGCCGCTTTCCGAGCAGCCCGAGACGATCGACGTGCCGGTGCCGGACGCGGGTGCGGTGCGGGCCGCGGCGGCACGTCTTGCCCGGGCGCAGCGGCCGCTGCTGCTGATCGGCAGCCAGGCGATGCTCGATGTCCCGGGCGTCGGTGCGCTGCGCGCCGCCGTCGAGAAGCTCGGCGTGCCCGTCTATCTGTCCGGCATGGCGCGTGGCCTGCTGGGCGCCGACCATCCGCTGCAGTTCCGGCACAAGCGGCGCGACGCGCTACGCGCCGCCGATCTGGTGATGCTCGCCGGCGTGCCCTGCGACTTCAGGCTCGACTATGGTGCGCACATCCGTCCGCGTGCCGCGCTGATCTCCGCCAATCGCAGCCGCGACGACCTGCGCCTCAACCGCCGGCCCGACATCGGCGTGCTCGCCGATGCTTCGCTGTTCCTGCGCGAACTGGCGCAGGCCGGCCCTGCGGCGGTGCCGGATCGCGCCGCGTGGTTCGCGGAACTGCGCACACGCGACGCCGAACGCGAGGCCGAGATCTTCTCGCAAGCTGCCGCCGCGTCGGATGCGCTGAACCCGCTGGCGCTGTGCAAGCAGATCGACGGCCAGCTCGCGGACGACAGCGTGATCGTCGCCGACGGCGGTGATTTCGTCGCCACCGCGTCGTACATCCTGCGCCCGCGCGGACCGCTGGGCTGGCTCGACCCCGGCGTGTTCGGCACGCTGGGCGTCGGCGCCGGCTTCGCGCTCGCGGCGAAGCTGTGCCGGCCGCAGGCGGAAGTGTGGGCGCTGTTCGGCGATGGCGCGCTCGGCTACAGCCTGATGGAGTTCGACAGCTTCGCGCGCCACGGCATTCCGCTGGTCGCGGTGGTCGGCAACGACGCCTGCTGGTCGCAGATCGCGCGCGAGCAGGTCGAGGTGCTCAAGGACGACGTCGGCTGTCCGCTGCGTCCGACGGATTACGACCGTGCCGCCGAGGGTCTGGGCGCGCGTGGCTTCGTCATCCGCAACAGCGGCGAAACCGATGCGGTGCTGACTGCGGCGCGTCAGGCCGCGCGCGCAGGCCAGCCGGTGCTGGTCAACGCGCTGCTTGGGGCCAGCGACTTCCGCAAGGGCTCGATCTCGATGTAAGCCGCGACGCGCGATCATTGGCGGGCTAGGGCCGACCGGAACGCGCCGCAGCGTAGGCACGGCACTCGCGCGCGGCGCGGCGGCAGGCTTCGGCACAGGCGGTGAAGTGATGCTGGCGCGAGGCCTGCGCCTCGCATTCCGCGGCGCAGGCCTCGCAGGCGCTGGCGGTGATCTCGCAGACCGCGCCGGCGAACGGACTGCCGTGGGACAGCAGCGAATGCGCGGTCTTGCACAGTTGCGCGCAGTCCAGGCTCAGCACGATGCAGCGGCGCAGCGCGGCGATGTCGGTCGCGTGCAGGCAGGCGTTCGCGCAGCGGTCGCAGGCGACGGCGGCCTGCACGCAGGCTTCGATGCAACTGGCGGCGTTGGAAACGGCAGCGGTGTTCATCGGCAGGTCTCCGGGCGAAGGGCGTGACAGCATCTTGCGAGGCATGCGACAGGGACGCAATCCACGATCCGGCCGGCGTTCAGTCGTCGATCAGCTGCTGGCCCGGAAACAGCTCCTCGTTGAAGCCGAAGTGGCGCAGGTCGCGGATGCGCATCGGGTAGAGGATGCCATCGAGGTGATCGCACTCGTGCTGCACGACGCGCGCGTGGAAGCCGGACACCTCGCGCTCGACGCGCGCGCCGTGCGCGTCATAACCCGCGTAGCGCAGGTGCGTGTATCGCGGCACCAGGCCGCGCAGGCCGGGCACGCTCAGGCAGCCTTCCCAGCCATCCTCCATCTCGTCGGACAGCGGCGTCAGCACGGGATTGCACAGCACGGTGAACGGCACCGCCTCGGCCTGCGGATAGCGCGGATTGCGCTCGACGCCGAAGATCACGACGCGCAGCGGCACGCCGATCTGTGGTGCGGCGAGGCCGGCGCCATTGGCGGCCGCCATCGTCTCGCGCAGGTCCACGATCAGCGCGTGCAGTTCCGGCGTGCCGAAGGATTCGACCGGCCGCGACGGCTGCAGCAGCCGCGGATCGCCCATGCGCAGGATGTCGCGGATCATGTCGGGAATCTCCTGTGCATCGCTCACGCCGCCTTGCTGACGCGGCTGAAGATCCACTCGTAGGCGCGCGACGGCAGCAGCGCACGCAGCAGCAGCGCGACGCGCTCGACCGGTGCGATCGCCAGGTGACGCAGTTTCGGATGGGGGTGCATGACGATCTCGTGCACCCGCTCGGCGAAGCGCGCCGGCGGCAATCCCTTGCGCTCATCCTCTTCCATCCACGCGATCGACGCGGCGCAGCGCTCGGCATAGACCGAGGCCTCGGTCCAGCCGGACGCGCGGCGCCGCGCGCCGGTGAAGCCGGTGGCGAAGTTGCCCGGCTCGATCGCAGCGACACGGATGCCCAGCGGCGCGACCTCGTAACGCAGCGCCTCGGTGTAGGCGTGCAGCGCCGCCTTGCTCGCACAGTAATAGCCCTGGAACGGCACCGGCAGCTGGTTGACCAGCGAGCTGACGTTGAGGATCAGGCCGCCGCCCTGCGCGCGCATCTGCGGCAGCACGCTGCGCACGACGCGCGTTGCACCGAAGAAATTGGTCTCGAACTGCGCCTTGGCCTCGTCGGTGGCGGTGTCCTCGATCGCCCCGGCGATGCCGAAACCTGCGCAGTTGATCAGCACGTCGATGCGCGGCTCGGATGCGCGAATGCGTGCGACCGCGGCGGTGACGGAGGCCTCGTCATCGACGTCCATCGCGACCGCCGTGCACGCGGCGACCGGCGCGGCGCGGCGGCTCGCGGCGTACACCCGATGGCCGGCGCCGGCCAGCCGTTCGGCGCAGGCACGGCCCAGTCCCGACGACGCGCCGGTGATCAGAATGGTCTTGTCCATGCCGCGCAGGGTAGCGCAGCCGTCGCGCCGCTCCTACGCCGGCCGGATCAGGACGTCCGGTGCCGGCAACCGCAGACTGCACGCACACCACGAGGAGAGCGACATGTCGGACCTGAATGGAAAAGTGGCCCTGATCACCGGCGCCGGCCAGGGCGTGGGTCAGGGGATCGCGTTTGCGCTGGCCTCTGCGGGCGCCGCAGTGGCGGTCACCGGGCGCACGAAATCCAAGCTCAATGCGACGGTGCAGGAGATCGAGCGGCGCGGCGGCAAGGCGCTCGCGGTCGAGTGCAACGTCCGCGATCCGAAATCGCTCGAACGCTGCGTCAACGCCGTCGTCGGCCATTTCGGCAAGCTCAACATTCTCGTCAACAACGCGCAGGAAGTGCCGCTGGGCGCGCTGCACTCCGTGTCCGACGAGGCCTTCGCCGCCGGCTGGGAGTCCGGCCCGCTGGCCACCTTCCGCCTGATGAAGCTGTGCCACCCGCATCTCAAGGGCGACGGCTGCATCGTCAACTTCGGCTCGTCCGCCGCCAAGCGCTGGGACATGGCCGGTTATGGCGCCTACGCCGCGGTCAAGGAAGCGATCCGCCAGCTCACCCGTGCCGCTGCCTGCGAATGGGCGCGCGACGGCATCCGCACCAACGCGATCCTGCCGCTCGCCGATTCGCCGGCGATGCAGTGGTGGACGCGCGAACGCCCGCAGGAGGCCGCGGCCTTCATCGCCACCGTGCCGCAGGGCCGCGTCGGGTCCTGCGAGGACGACATCGGCCGCTTCGTCGTCTCGCTGTGCTCGGACGAGTGCCGCTACATCAACGGCCAGTCGATCGGCGTCGATGGCGGACAGGCCTATCTGGGGTGAGCGGAACGGACGGGCATAAAGACTGGAGGCAGGGCACTGTTCGCGTCCGCCCGGTCCGTCCACTCTGGTCCGCCGCGTGCTGGTGAGGCCATGTCGCACTGTGTCATGCTGCCGCCCGTTCCTCCGGTCTCGGAGCGGCCGTCCCGAGCCATGCTCGATGCCTCCGGTGAAGCGGTGTTCTCGTCGGTGCTGCGCGCCCATCCGCTGCGTGCGCGCATCAGTGCCAGCCCGAGCTACTGCGACGACTGGACCGAGCGCGAGCCGGAAACCGAGTACGGGACCTTTCACCTGATCGACAGCGGCGTGTGCTGGGTGCGCTCGCCGGTGCTGGCGGCACCGCTGCGCCTGGCCGGTGGCGACCTGGTGGTCTTCCCCTCCGGCGCCGCGCATGTGCTGAGCAGCGCGCTGGACGCACGGCGTGGACCGGAGACGCGCTTCACCAGCATGTTGTGCGGTGAATTCGACTTCGCCACCGGCAAGCGCAACGCGATCGTCGAAGCGCTGCCGCCGTGCATCGTCGTGCGCGAGCAGGAGAGTGGCCTGCAGTTCCGCCAGCTCGCACAGCTGATGCTGCACGAGGCGCGCAGCAGCTCGTTCGGCAGTGCCGCGGTGCTCGACAAGATGGCCGACACGCTGTTCGTCATGGCGGTGCGCCACCACATCGAGCACTCCACCGAGCGGCGCGGCGTGCTCGCCGCGCTGGTCGATCCTAAGCTGGCGCCCGCCCTGGAGGCGATGCACACGCGGCCCGGGTACGAGTGGACGGTGGCCGATCTCGCCGGACTGGCGCACCTGTCGCGCACCGGGTTTGCGCAGCACTTCACCAGCGTGCTCGGTCTCGGGCCGATCGAATACCTCACGCGCTGGCGCATGACCGAGGCCCGGCGCCTGCTCGCCGAGCCGCGCATGTCGGTGGCCGCCGTCGCCGATCGCCTCGGTTACCGCACGGAAGCCGCATTCCGCCGCGCCTTCAAGCGGGTGACCGGCACCGGACCCGGCCGCGTGCGCCGCGGCGCGCGCGCCGACGCGCCGGCCGGATAGCGCGACCGCCGCAAGACTCCGGGCCGGCGCCGCGCGACACCGCGCCCGCGGGCGTGCCCGCACTCGGCTGAACGGATGACGCGCGCCCGCCACGACGTTCTACACTGCCGCCCCATGAACGCCGATACCACGACCCTGCAGCGCGCCACGCCGTCCTGGGACGGTGCCGTGCCGCCGCTCAAGCCGGTCACGATCAGCCTGCGCAGCCGTATCATCGTCTGGCTGCTGAAGCGCCTGCTGCGCCCTTTCCTCGGCTGGGTCGTGCGCGGCTCGCACGTGCGCATCGCGCGCGTGCAGCTGGCGCTGGCCAGCCAGGTGTGCAAGGACAGCAGCGGGCTGGCGCAGGACTACCGCGTCGTCGGCCGCGTGCCCGGCCATGTGCTCGGCGACCTGCGCGACACGCACAAGCCGGCGATCCTGTATCTGCATGGCGGCGCGTTCCTGATGCCGGCGGTGCCGCAGACGCACGTGTGGCTGCTCGGCCGCCTGTGCCGCGAGCTGGACGCGGTCGGCTTCATGGCGGATTACCGGCTGGCGCCGGCGGCAAAGTTCCCGGCGGCGCTCGACGACTGCGAGCGCGCCTACCGCGCGCTGCTCGAACTCGGCTTCGATGCGAGGAAGATCGTCATCGCCGGCGAGTCGGCCGGCGGCAACCTGACGCTGGGCGTGCTGCAGCGCATCCGCAAGGCGGGTCTGCCGATGCCCTGCTGCGCGGTGCCGATCTCGCCGGCGACCGAATTGGGCCGCATCCATGCGCCGCCGTCGCGCGCGCTCAAGCGCAAACGCGATCCGATCCTGCCGATCGCCGCACTGGCGCGCGTGGACGAGATGTACGCCGGCGACTGGGATGCCTCCGATCCGGAGCTGTCGCCGCTGTACGCGGACCTGACCGGCTTCCCGCCGCTGTACCTGCTGGCCAGCGACAACGAGGTGTTGCTCGACGACACCGTGCTGCTGGCACGGCGCGCGCGCGAGGCGGGGCTGAAGGTCAAGCTGGACGTCTGGCCGGCGCTGCCGCACGCGTTCCCGCTGTTCGAGGCGCTGTTCCCCGAGGTGCGCGAGGCGCGCAAGGACATGGTCGCGTTCATGCGCGAGCACATCGGGCGATGAGGAATTGCTGGCCTCTGCGCGGTGCGGCAGAGGGATGTTGACGCGAGGGGAGATGGACGTGAGCCGCTATCAGGACGAATACCGCCGCGCTCTGGCGGACCCGCAGGCGTTCTGGGCCGAGCAGGCCGGGCATCTGCGCTGGCACCGGCGCTGGGACCGCGTGCTGGAGGAATCGCCGCAGCCGCATCCGCACAAGACCTTCCGCTGGTTCGCCGGCGCGCAGTTCAACACCTGCCACAACGCGCTCGACCGTCACGTCGATGGCGGTCGCGCCGAGCAGGCCGCGCTGATCTACGACAGCCCGGTGACCGGCACGGTGCGCACATACAGCTACCGCGAGCTGCGCGACGCGGTGGCGCGCTTCGCCGGCGCGCTCGTCGCGCAGGGCGTGAAGCCCGGTGAGCGCGTGATCATCTACATGCCGATGGTGCCCGAGGCGGCGATCGCGATGCTGGCCTGTGCGCGCATCGGCGCGGTGCACTCGGTGGTGTTCGGCGGTTTCGCCGCGCCGGAGCTGGCCAAGCGCATCGACGACGCCCGGCCGGTGCTGGTCGTCTCGGCGTCCTGCGGCATCGAGCCGGGCCGCATCGTCGAGTACAAGCCGCTGCTCGACCAGGCGCTGGAGCAGTCCGCGCACCGGGTCGCGCGCTGCATCATCCTGCAGCGACCGCAGTGCGCGGCGCAGCTGGTGGCCGGCCGCGATCTCGACTGGAACGATGCCGTCGCCGCAGCAAGGCCCGCCGACTGCGTGCCGGTCGTTTCGACCGACCCGCTGTACGTGCTCTACACCTCCGGCACCACCGGCAAGCCCAAGGGCGTCGTGCGTGATCACGGCGGCCATGCGGTGGCGCTGCACTACTCGATGCGCGCCGTCTACAACGTCAAGCCCGGCGAAGTGTTCTGGGCGGCGTCGGACGTCGGCTGGGTGGTGGGCCACTCGTACATCGTCTATGCGCCGCTGCTGCTCGGTTGCACGACGGTTCTCTACGAAGGCAAGCCGGTTGGCACGCCGGACGCCGGTGCGTTCTGGCGCGTGATCGGCCAGCACCGCGTGCAGACCTTCTTCACCGCGCCGACCGCCTTCCGCGCGATCAAGAAGGAAGACCCGCGCGGCGAACTGCTGCACAAGTACGACCTTTCCTGCCTGCGCACGCTGTTCCTCGCCGGCGAGCGCTCCGACCCGGACACGATCCAGTGGGCGCAGCAGATGCTCAAGGTGCCGGTGGTCGATCACTGGTGGCAGACCGAGCTCGGCTGGCCGGCGATCGCCAACTGCCAGGGGCTCTCAGCGATGCCGGTCAAGCCGGGCTCGGCGACGGTGCCGGTGCCGGGTTTCGATCTGCGCGTGCTCGACGTCGATGGCCGGCCGCAGCCGGCCGGCGAGATCGGCAATCTGGTGCTCAAGCTGCCGCTGCCGCCGGGCACGCTGACGACGATGTGGAACAACGAGGCCGGCTATCGCGAGCACTACCTGACGTGCTATCCGGGCTATTACCTCACCGGCGATGCCGGCTACATCGACGCCGACGGCTACGCCTGGATCATGTCGCGCATCGACGACATCATCAACGTCGCCGGCCATCGCCTGTCCACCGGCGCGATGGAAGAAGTCCTCGCCGGTCATCCGGACGTCGCCGAGTGCGCGGTGATCGGCATCGCCGATGCGATGAAGGGCCAGCTGCCGCTGGGCCTGGTCGTGCTCAAGGCCGGCGTCAGCCGGCCGGCTGCGGACATCCAGAAGGAACTGGTCGCGCGCGTGCGCGAACAGATCGGCGCGGTCGCCGCGTTCAAGACGGCGCTGATCGTGCCGCGCCTGCCCAAGACCCGCTCCGGCAAGGTGTTGCGCGCGACGATGCGCGCGATCGCCGACGGCCAGCCCTATACCGTGCCGGCGACCATCGACGACCCGCGCATCCTCGACGAGATCGGAGCCGTGCTGAGGCGCTGACGCCGGTGCGGCCGGTGGCCGTGCGACAATCCGCGCATGCAGACTTCCCGACGATCGGTTCTCATCACCGGTGGTGGCAGCGGCCTGGGTGCCGCGGTCGCGCGCCGGCTGGCAGACCACGGCTGGCGCGTGGCGGTGGCCGGGCGGCGTGAGGACCCGCTGCGGGCGCTCGTGGCCGAGATCGGCGCGCAGGCGCTGCCGCTGGACGTCACCGACGCGGATGCGGTCGAGGCGGCGATCCGCGGCTTCGCGCCGGACGCACTGGTGTGCAGTGCGGCGATCCTCGGCCGCGGCGCGGTCTGGGACGCGCTGACGCCGCAGCGCTTCGCCGAAGTGATGGCGATCAACGTGGGCGGAACCTTCCACGCCTGTCGCGCGGCGATGCGGCTGTGGCGCGAGCGGAATGTGCCCGGCGACATCGTCAATGTCTCGTCGCTGGGCGGGCTGCGCGGCATGCAGCGTTTCGCCGGCTTCGGCGCCTACGCGACGTCCAAGCACGCCGTCGTCGGCCTGACCGAGGCGCTGGCGCTCGAAGGCAAGCCGCACGGCATCCGTGTCAACGCCATCGCGCCGGGCACGATGCGCACCGACATGGTCGGCGCGCTGGGCCTGCTGCCGAAGACCACGCCCGAGGAGATCGCGCCGACCGTCGAGTTCCTGCTCGACCGCGAGCGCGCCGGCCCGATCACCGGAACCACCGTCGAGATTCACTGCAATGACGACTGAAGGCGCCCCGATCGTCTATCTGACGCGCCGCGAGACCTTTTGTGCCGGTCACCGGCTGTGGTCGGCCGGACTGAGCGATGCCGACAACCGCGCGCTGTTCGGTCCCTGCGCCTACGACCACGGCCACGGGCATAATTACGTGCTGGAAGTGACGCTGCGCGGACCGATCGACCCGGTCACCGGTGTCGTCGTCAATCTGACCGAGGTCCGCGATGCCACGCGCGCGCTGATCCTGGAAGACGTCGATCACCGGCACCTGAACCACGATTCGGTGCTGTGCCGTGGCATCAACCCGACGGTGGAGAATCTGGCGGTGCTGTTCTGGAATGTGCTGCACGAGCGCTTCGGCGACCTGATGTACGAGGTGCGCCTGCACGAGACCGAGAAGAACTGGGCAGTGTACCGCGGGGAGCGCGGCGCATGATCCTGCGTGTGCTCCAGGCGATCGCGGTGACGTCGCTCACGCTATTCGTGCTGGTCAGCTGCGGCCACGGACCGGGTGCGCAGAACGACTATTCTGCCGAGCCGGCGCTCGAAACGAGTGCGGACCTTCTCGAAAAGTCGCTGATCTGCACGCCGTTCGAGCACCCGGACAAGCCTGCGGTGCTGCTGGTGCACGGCACTTTCACGGCCGGCTTCGAGCAATACGACTGGACTTGGCTGCCGCTGCTGGCGCAGAACGGTTACGACGTCTGCACGGTGACCTACCCGGACCGCGGCCTCAACGACATGCAGGTGTCCGCCGAGTACGTGGTCCATGCGCTGCGCCGCATGCGCGAGGAGACAGGGCGCAAGGTCGCGCTGATCGGCCACAGCCAGGGTGTCGCGGTGCCGCGCTGGGCGCTCAAGTGGTGGCCCTCGGCGCGCGACGCCGTCGATGATTTCGTGATGCTCGCCGGCCCGAATCACGGCACCGATCAGGCGACGATGGGCGGCCTGTTCCCGTTGCTCAGTGCGGTGGGGCTGGTGCCGGAAGTGATCTACCAGTTCGCGCCGGACTCGAAGTTCATGCAGGCGACCAACGCCGGCGACGAGACGCCGGGCGACATCTCCTACACGGCGATCTACACGCAGTTCGACGAGCTGGTGCAGCCGGTGTCGCCGGTGCCGACCGCGGCGATCGACTTCGGGCTGGACAACCCGAAGGTGACCAACGTCCTGATCCAGGACATCTGCCCCGGACGCTTCGTCGATCACGTCACCATCGGTCTGACCGACCGGCTGACCTTCGACTTGATGCTCGATGCGCTGGCGCATCCGGGGCCGGCGAACGTCGAACGCGCCGGCGGCGCGGCACTGTGCGGCCGGGTGCCCATCGTGCCCGACCAGATCGTCGCCTCGGCGGCGGTGCAGAACATGATCGGCGTGCTACGGCAGGAACCGGCCAACGGCCTGGCGCAGCCGCATTTCGCCAGTGAGGAGCCGCCGCTCAAGCCCTACGCTCAGGGCGCCTTGACAGCGGGCGGGCCGTGATCGCGTAGGAGCGGATTCAGCCGCGGCAACCGCACCGGAAGGCGCTCTACACCAAACGATGGATGCTGCGGCGGACATGCGCCGCGATACTGATGCAGGTATCAGGGAGATGCGGGACATGACGGAGGCGGCGTTGCGGACGGTGATCATCGTCGGTGGCGGGCAGGCCGGCGGTGAAGCTGCTGCGGAACTGCGCAAGCTCGGGTTCGACGGCCGCGTGCTGATCGTCGGCGAAGAACCCTTCCTGCCGTACAAGCGCCCGCCGCTGTCCAAGGCCTATCTCGCCGGCGCGGTGGGCGAAGAGTCGCTGTACATGATGCAGCAGGCGAGCCTGGACAAGGCGAGGATCGAGTATCGCGGCGGTGCGCGTGTCGCGCGCATCGATCGCGTGGCCAGGCAGGTCGAACTCGCCGACGGCAGCCGCATCGGCTACGACAAGCTGGTGCTCGCCACCGGCGGCCGCGCGCGGCCGATCCCGGTGCCGGGCGCCGACCGCCCCAACGTGTTCATGCTGCGCACGATCGCCGACGTGCAGGCGATCCGCGCACGCTGCGGCGAGGGCAGGCGCGTGACCATCGTCGGCGGCGGCTTCATCGGTCTGGAAGCGGCCGCGGTACTGGTCAAGCACGGGCTCAAGGTCACCGTGCTCGAAGGTCTGCCGCGCGTGCTCGCGCGCGTGACCTGTCCCGAAGTTTCCGTCTTCTACGAGCGCGTGCACCGCGAGACCGGCGTCGATCTGCGCACCGGGGTCGCCGTCGCCGCCTTCGAGGGCGAGCCGGACGTCACGCGCGTGCGCCTGGCCGACGGCGGCCACGTCGATACCGACCTGGTCATCGTCGGCATCGGCGTGATCCCGAACGTCGAGCTGGCGCAGGACGCGGGGCTGACGGTCGATAACGGCATCGTCGTGGACGAGCACGCACGCACCGCCGATCCGGACATCTACGCGGCCGGGGACTGCACCAACCATCCGAGCGCCTTCCTCGGCCGCCGCGTGCGCCTGGAGTCGGTGCAGAACGCGATGGAGCAGGCGCGTGCCGCGGCGCGCAACCTGCTCGGCAAGACCGAGTCCTACCAGATGGTGCCGTGGTTCTGGTCCGATCAGTACGACCTCAAGCTGCAGATGGTCGGCATCTCCACCGGCTACGACCGCGTCGTGCTGCGCGGCGATCCGGCCACGCAGCGCAACTTCGCGGTGTTCTATCTGGACAAGGCCGGGCACCTGATCGCGGCCGACACGGTGACGCGGCCGCAGGACTTCATGTTCGCCAAGAAGCTCGTCGCCGCGAAAGCGGTGATCGATCCAGCGCAGCTCGCCGACGAGACCGTCGCGCTCAAGACGCTGGTGTCGTCCTGACCAGAAGAACGGCGCCGTCCGTGGCGCGGACGATCGAGACCAGCAACAGCTCATGACCAGGATCACGTTCATCGCGCCGGGCAAGGGCGAGTATCACGTCGAGGCCCAGCCCGGGCAATCGGTGATGGAGGCCGCCACCGGCAATCTGGTGCCGGGCATCATCGGCGAGTGTGGTGGGTCCTGCGCCTGCGCGACCTGCCATGTGTATGTCGATGAAGCCTGGATCGCGCGGCTGCCACCGCCCGACGAGATGGAGAAGGGCATGCTCGAGGGCGCGGTCGATCCCGGGCCGCTGAGCCGGCTGTCCTGCCAGATCCGGATCACCGACGCGCTCGACGGGCTGGTGCTGCGCATTCCCGAGGGGCAGCTATGAATCTCGCGTTGCCACGCATGCCGGTGCTCTCGTTCGGACGTCCGACGCGCGTCGTCGTGCCGCGCAAGCTCGCGGAGCACACGCGCATCGATGCCGCCGCCGAGTGCGATCCGCGCGACGTCGGCCTCGACCCGAAAGCGGTCGCGGGAATCTGGACCGCGGTCGAACGCCTGTACCGCACCGGCCTGCAGCCGGCGATCACGCTGGTGCTGCGCCGCCGTGGCCGCATCGTGCTCAAGCGCTCGATCGGCTGCCTGCGCGGCAACGGCCCCGGCGAACGCGGGCCGCTGGTGCCGCTGTCGCCGGATACGCCGATCTGCCTGTTCTCGGCGTCCAAGGCGATCAGCGCGCTGCTGATCCACAAGCTCGCCGAGCAAGGCAAGCTGCGGCTCGAAGACCTGGTCGTCGATTACATCCCGGAGTTCGGCGCGCACGGCAAGCACCGCGTGACCATCCGCCAGCTGCTGGCGCACCGCGCCGGCGTGCCGGCGCTACCGGACGACGTCGATCCGTCGCCGGAACTGCTGCGCGACTGGGATCGCTGCGTGCGCATGCTGTGTGAGGCCAAGCCGTTCGACGTGCATTTCGAGCGCCAGGCCTACCACGCGCTGACCGCCGGGTACATCGTCGGCGAACTGGTGCGCCGGGTCGGGCAGATCGATCTGCACGACGCGCTCAACGGCTGGCTGGCCAGGCCGCTGGGCTGTCGCCATCTGACCTACGGACTGCCGGAGGCCCGGCGCGACGATGCGCCGCATCACTGGATGACCGGACCGCGTCCGCTCGGCCCGCTGGCGCGGCTGGCCAAGGACATTCTCGGCGTCGAGTTCGACGTGGCGACCGCGGCGTCGAACACTGATGCCTTCCTGTCGTCGGTGGTCCCGGCCGGCAACATCTACGCCACGGCCGATGACGCCAGCCGCGTGTTCCAGATGCTGCTCGACGGCGGCGAGTTCGGCGGCGTGCGCGTGCTGCAGCCCCACACGGTCAGGGAAGCGATCCATCCGGTCGGACGCATCCAGTGGGACGCCACGCTGCATTTCCCGATCCGCTTCTCGGCCGGCTTCATGCTCGGCGAAGAACCGTTCGGACTGTTCGGACCGCACTGCGGCGAGGCGTTCGGGCATCTCGGCTTCATGACCGTCCTGTGCTGGGCCGATCCGCGGCGCGACATCTCCGTCGCCATGCTCAACACCGGCAAGTCGATCGCGCCGATGGGCCTGCTGCGCACGGTCGGCGTGATGAACGCGATCGCGCATGCGTGCAAGCCGGTCTGATACGCTGTCGCCGAGCGGCGGCCGTGCCGCCGGTACCGGAGTGCTCCGATGAAACGATGGCTTGCTTCTCTGCTGGCGCTGACCTTCGGCGCGCCCGCCCTGGCCGATACGACGCCGCAGCCGGGGCAGTGGGAATACAGCATCAAGATGGAAATGCCGGGCATGCCGTTCGCGATGCCGCCGATGTCGGTCAAGCAGTGCCTGACCGAAACCGACGCCAAGCGCGGCGCCGTGTACACGGACCAGAAGAGCGACTGCAAGGTCGAGAATCTCAAGCAGTCCGGTGGCAAGGTCAGCTACGACGTGGTGTGCACCGGCGAGCACGCCGTCAAGGGCCATTACGAATTCACGGTCACGCCGACCAGCCTCGACGGCGTCGGCACGATGGACGTGCAGGGCCAGACCATGCGCCACGTCATGTCCGGGAAGTATCTGGGGCCCTGCGGCAAGTAGCCCGCACCGCCACGCCGTGGCGGGGAGCATGGGACGCAGGACGCTTCAGGCAGTCTTGCGCGGTCGCGGCTTCTTCGCCTTGATTCTGGACGCGGGCGCACTGGCCAGCCCGACCGCCTGCTCCAGCTCGGTCAGCGCCTCGCCGGTATAGACCGCCAGCCGCTGCAGGCTCGGAATGGCGTCGCGGCAGCCGAGGAAGCCGACGGCGACCTTGTCGTTGTAGCCGACCAGCGTGATGTTCAGCGCGTAGCCGTCGAACAGGAAGGACACCGGGTACATGGCCTCCAGCTCGGCGCCCATCAGGTACAGCGGCTTCTTCGACAGCACCACGTTCGAGATCACGAAGTTGAAGAACGGCGGCAGCTTGGGCAGCAGGCCGGTCATCTGGCCCATCAGCAGCGGCGACATGCCCAGCAGCGCGAACTGCGCCTGCGCGGTCGGCGACATCGCCGACAGCTCCTGCTTGGCGCGCGCCGTGACGCGATGGATCATCTCGACACGCGCGCGCGGGTCCTTGATGTCGGTGCCGACCGGGCAGACGAAGCCGACGACGGCGTTGCCGGCCTGACCGTCGGGGCGCGACAGGCCCATCGGCACCGAGGCGAGCAGCGACTTCTCGGGCAGCGCGCCGAGTTCGACCAGATAGCGGCGGATCGCTCCGCCGCAGACCGCCATCAGCACGTCGTTGGTGCTCGCGCCGACCACCTCGCCGATGGCCTTGACGCGCTGCAGGTCGAGGATCTGCGTGCCCAGGCGGCGCTGCTGCGTGATCGGCACGTTGAACAGGCTGCGCGGCGTCGCCAGCGCGGCGCGCGTGGCGCTGTCCTCGCCCTGGCTCATTTGCACCAGGGTGCGGGTGAGATCGCCCAGCGAGCGGATCTGCCGGCCGGCCAGCGTGAAAGGCTGCTTGACGCGTTCGACCAAGCCGGGCGTCTTCTTCGCTCGCGCGGCGGTCTTGGGCTTGCTCGCCAGGACCCAGGGTCCGCTGACGTTGGGATCGTCCGGATCTTCCGACAGCCAGCTCTGCGTCATCTTCATCGCGCCCATGCCGTCGATCGCGCAGTGATGGGCCTTGAAGTAGATGGCGAAACGGTTGTTCGCCAGCCCTTCGATGACGTGCGCCTCCCACAGCGGCCGGGACAGGTCGAGCGGGTGCGAGTGCAGGCGCGCGACCAGCACGCCCAGCTCGCGCTCGCCGCCCGGATACGGCAGGGCCGAGTGACGCAGGTGATAGTCCATGTCCAGTCGGGTCTTGACCCAGGCCGGTGCGACGCGCGAGAAGCGTCCACGTGCGAGCTTGCAGTCGAAGGGTTCGGGCATGAACGGGTGCTCGCGCATGCGCTTGAGCAGGCGCTGCAGGAAGTCGCGCGGCGCCTTCTCCGGCAGCTTGAAGGTCATCAGCGCGCCGACGTGCATCGGCGTGCGCGGCGACTCCATGCGCAGGAATGCTGCGTCCAATGGACTCAGGTATTTCATGTTTTCTCCCCTCCTCGGCCTGATGGTGCAGCGGCATCTCTGCAAATACGGTGCCCGATTTCTCTGCGCCTGGCCAACTCCGGACGGAGTAGGGCGCGGCTGACATTGGGCCGCGGGTCCTTTGGCCCCATACTTTGCGCTCGCAAACGGTCAACCATGTCCCCTGGACAAGCACCGATGGACAGAATCCATATCCGCGGTCTGCACGTCGAAACCATCATCGGCGTCCACGCCTGGGAGCGGCAGCTCAAGCGTCCCCTGCTGTTCGACCTCGATCTGGGCGTGGACGCGCGCGAGGCCGCCGCGAGCGACCGCGTGCGCGATGCGGTCGATTACGCCGCGGTCGCCGAGGCCGTGACCAGGCTGGCGGAAGCCGAACAGCCAGCGCTGCTGGAGACGCTCGCCGAGCGGATCGCCCGCCGTCTGTTCAGCGAGTTCCCGATCCAGACGCTGCGCCTGGTGCTGAGCAAGCCGGGCGCGGTGGCCGGCGCGAAGTCCGTGGGCATCGAGATCGAGCGTCGCCGCGAGGACTACGCGGTCTGTGGGAGGTAGCTTGTCTTGAAAGCCGGGGCCAGGGTTGGCCCCGGCTTGCGCAGGACGCGCATTACGCCGGTAGTTGTGGCAGCGCCTGCTGCGCCGCGATCAGCGCTGCGGCGAAGGCGGCGAGATCGTCGTAGATCGCCACGCCGCGCAGGTCGGTCATGTGCTCGGCCTCGGTGCGGCGACCGTTGCCGCTGCGCACCAGCACCGGCCGCGCGCGGGCGGCGCGTGCCGCTTCGATGTCGCGCCACGAATCGCCGACCACCGGAATCAGTTCCGCACTGACATTGAGCCGGCGCGCGAGGTCCAGAATCATGCCGGGTGCCGGCTTGCGGTTGAGTGTCGGCGCATCCGGGTGATCTGGTGCGAAGGCGATGCCGTCGATGCGGCCGCCGAGCTCGGCGAGCAGCTGCTGCATGCGGTCGTTCATCGCGCAGAAGTCGTCGTAGTCGAACAGGCCCTGGCCCAGCCCCGACTGGTTGCTGGCGACGAAGACGCGGAAACCGGCCTGACACAGCTTGGCGATCGCTTCCAGGCTGCCGGGAATCGGCCGCCATTCCGCGACCGACTTGATGTAGTCGGGCGAGTCTTCGTTGATGACGCCGTCGCGGTCGAGAATCACGATCTTCATGGCGTGACTCTAGCGCGATGCCGGTTCAGCCGGGCAACTGCGACAGATCCGCCACCGAGCGGCACAGCCGGTCGAGGCGCGCGAGCAGCGCGAGGCGGTTGGCGCGGATCGCCGGGTCGTCGGCATTGACCATCACGCCGTCGAAGAAGGCATCCACCGGTTCGCGCAATGCTGCGAGGTTGACCAGGCGCGTGCGGTAATCGGCGGTGCGGGCGTTGAGCGCTTCGAGTTCGCTCAGGCGCGCCAGCAGTGTGCGCTCGGCGTCGTGCTCGAACCGCTGCGGATCGACCTCGCCGCCGGCCGCGCCGGCCTGTTTGAGGATGTTGCGGATGCGCTTGTTGGCGGCGGCGAGATTCGGCGCGGCCGGCTCGGCGACGAAGGCATGCACCGCGAGCAGCCGGCGCCGGAAGTCGAGCGGGGCGGTGATCCCCATCGCCTTGACGGCTTCGAACATCTCGGCGCTGATCTCGCGTCCGCCGATGGTCTGGCCGACGAGCCAGGCGCGCAGGCGCTCGAAGACGAAGTCGAGCAGTTCCGCGTGCAGGCTGTCACCGCGCTGGCCGGCGGGTTGCGCGGCCAGCGCGTCGTGCAGCAATGCGCCCAGGTCCAGCGGCAGCTCCGCTTCGAGGCAGATGCGCAGCACGCCCAGCGCGGCGCGGCGCAGCGCGAACGGATCCTTGCTCGCGCTCGGTTTCTGGCCGATCGCGAAGATGCCGGCGAGCGTATCGAGCTTGTCGGCGAGCGCGACGATGCGGCCTTCCGGGGTCGATGGAATCCTCGTGCCCTGCTGCGTCGGCAGGTAGTGCTCGCGCACCGCCTGCGCCACCGCAGCCGGCTCGCCCGACTTGGCCGCGTAGTAGCCGCCCATCAGGCCCTGCAGCTCGGGGAACTCGTACACCATCCTGGTGACGAGATCGTTCTTGCACAGCGCCGCGGCGCGCTCGGCCAGCCCGGCATCGACGTCCAGCCTACGCGCGATCGCCACCGCCAGCCTGCGCACGCGCGCGACCTTGTCGGCGAGGCTGCCGAGCTCCTTCTGGAAGGTCACCGTCGCCAGTCGCGCGCCGTAGGCCTCGAGCGGCTGCTTGAGATCCTGTTGCCAGAAGAACAGCGCGTCGGTCAGGCGCGGGCGCACGACGCGCTCGTTGCCGGCGATCACCTGCGATACGTCGCGCGAGACGATGTTCGACACCGTGATGAACGCGTGGGTCAGCTGCGTCATCGCCGTGTCCTTGAACACGGTGAAGTAGCGCTGGTTGGTCTCGACCGTGGCGACGATCACTTCCGGCGGCAGTTCGAGGAAGCGGGCTTCGAAACGGCCGGTGATCGCGACCGGCCATTCGACCAGCGCGGTGACTTCGTCGAGCAGGTCTTCGGTGATGCGCGCGTGGCCGTGCAGGCGCTGTGCCTCGGCCTCGATCTGGCGGCGGATCTCCGCCTTGCGGCTGTCGATGTCGGCCCAGACCATCGCCGCCTTGAGCGCGGCCTCGTAGTCACCCGGGGCGTTGAGTTCGATCGCGCCCGGTGCGTGGAAGCGATGGCCATGGCTGAGCCGGCCGGCGGTCAGGCCGAAGCGCTGCAGCGGCACCACGTCCGCACCGAACAGGCACAGCAGCCACTGCACCGGCCGCACGAAGGTCTCGTCGCCGCTGCCCCAGCGCATGCGCTTGGGCACCAGCTCGTCCATCTGCTTGAGCGTCTCTTCGAAGATCTCCGGCAGCAGCGCCGTGGTGTCTCGGCCGGGCTGGGACTTGCTGAAGTGCAGCTTGCCGTCCTTCTGGCCCAGTGCAGCGAATTCGACGCCGCAGGACTTGGCGAAGCCCAGCGCCGCCGGCGTCGGCTGGCCGTCCTTCAGGGCTGCGGTCAGCGCCGGCCCCAGGCGTTCGACCTGCTGATCCGGCTGGCGCTCCGCGACCGCGGACAGCAGCACGGCAATGCGCCGCGGCGTCGCGTAGCCGCGCACCGCGCCCAGCGTCACACCGCGCTTGTGCAGACCCTCGGCCAGACCCTTGCGCAGGGCCTCGGCCAGCGGGACCACGTAACGGGCGGGGAGGTCTTCGGTGCCCAGTTCGAGCAGCAGGTCGCGGGCCATGTCCAGGTTCACGGGTCGGCAAAAAAAGAGCGCGCAATTCTCCGGGATCGCAGGGTTTTTGGCCAATGGCGGCAACGCGCCGGCGCGTCCGGACGTTGTCAATGACTATCGACGTATAACAAACAATCAATTTCACTTATTGATCGCGGGCGCGCAGGATGCGGTCACCAACCCCCGGAGCGTCCCATGACCGACCCCCGCACACCGATCACCCCCGCCCATCTGGCCGCCCACCTGCGTAGCAGCCCGCGCTGGATCACCGGCGCACTGGTGGTCTCGCTGGCGGTTGCACAGGTCGTGCAGACGGTCGCGGGGGATCTGAACGGGCTCGGCTGAACCCCGAAGTCCGTATCCACGAGTTACCAATAGCGCAGGAGATCGAGATGCAGAACAAAGCAGCCAAACCGAGCGGCCAATGTCCGGTGATGCACGGCGGTGCCACGTCGAACGCGATGGCGAACCACGACTGGTGGCCCAAGGCCCTGAACCTGGACATCCTCCATCAGCACGACCGCAAGACTGATCCGCTGGGACCCGACTTCGACTACCGCGAGGAAGTGAAAAAACTCGACGTCGCCGCGCTGAAGAAAGACCTCACCGCGCTGATGACCGACAGCCAGGACTGGTGGCCGGCCGACTGGGGCCACTACGGCGGCCTGATGGTGCGCATGGCCTGGCACGCGGCCGGGACCTACCGCACCGCCGACGGCCGCGGCGGCGCCGGCACCGGCAACCAGCGCTTCGCGCCGATCAATTCCTGGCCCGACAACGCCAATCTCGACAAGGCGCGCCGGCTGCTGTGGCCGATCAAGAAGAAGTACGGCAACCGCATCAGCTGGGCGGATCTCATCATCCTGGCCGGCAATGTCGCCTACGAGTCGATGGGGCTGAAGACCTTCGGCTTCGGTTTCGGCCGCGCGGACATCTGGCACCCGGAGAAGGACATCTACTGGGGCTCGGAGAAGGAATGGCTGGGCAAGGACCGCTACGCCAATCCCGCCGACGAGACCTCGCTGGAGAATCCCCTGGCCGCCGTGCAGATGGGCCTGATCTACGTCAACCCGGAGGGCGTGGACGGCAAGCCCGATCCGCTCAAGACCGCGCAGGCGGTGCGCGAGACCTTCGCACGCATGGCGATGAACGACGAGGAAACCGTCGCCCTGACCGCCGGCGGCCACACCGTCGGCAAGGCGCACGGCAATGGCCGCGCCGAGAAACTCGGCCCCGCACCGGAAGGCGCGGAGATCGAAGAACAGGGGCTGGGCTGGAACAACCGCACATCCCGTGGTGTGGGCCGCGACACCGTGACCAGCGGCATCGAAGGGGCGTGGACCACGCACCCGACGCGCTGGGACAACGGCTACTTCCACCTGTTGCTGAACCACGACTGGGAACTGAAGAAGTCCCCGGCCGGCGCCTGGCAGTGGGAGCCGGTCAACATCCGGGAAGAGGACAAGCCCGTGGATGTCGAGGATCCGTCCATCCGCCACAACCCGATCATGACCGACGCCGACATGGCCGTGAAGATGGACCCGGCCTATCGCAAGATCTCCGAGCGCTTCTACAAGGACCCGGCGTATTTCTCGGAGACCTTCGCCCGCGCCTGGTTCAAGCTGACGCACCGCGACATGGGACCGAAGGCGCGCTACATCGGGCCGGAAGTGCCGCAGGAAGACCTGATCTGGCAGGACCCGGTGCCGGCCGGAAAGAAGGGCTACGACATCGCCGCGGTCAAGGCGAAGATCGCCGCCAGCGGCCTGTCCATCAGCGAGATGGTGGCCACGGCCTGGGACAGCGCGCGGACCTTCCGCCAGTCCGACTACCGCGGCGGCGCCAACGGCGCGCGCATCCGCCTCGCCCCGCAGAAGGACTGGGCCGGCAACGAGCCCGCGCGTCTGGCCAAGGTGCTCGGTGTGCTGGAACCGATTGCGCAGGCCTCCGGCGCCAGCGTCGCCGACGTGATCGTGCTGGCGGGTAACGTGGGCCTGGAACAGGCCATCAAGGCCGCCGGCTTGAGCGTGCCGGTGCCGTTTGCACCGGGCCGCGGCGATGCGCGCCAGGACCAGACCGACGTCGAGTCCTTCGCGGTGCTCGAACCGCTGGCCGACGGCTTCCGCAACTGGCAGAAGCAGGACTACGCCGTGCAACCGGAAGAACTGCTGCTCGACCGCGCGCAGCTCATGGGCCTGACCGCGCCGGAGATGACCGCGCTGGTCGGCGGCCTGCGTGTGCTCGGCACCAATCACGGCGGCACACAGCACGGCGTGTTCACCGACCGTGTCGGCACACTCACGAATGATTTCTTCGTGAACCTCACCGACATGGCCTACACCTGGAAGCCGGCCGGCCCCAACCTCTACGAAATCCGCAACCGCAAGACCGGAGCGCTCAAGTGGACGGCGACGCGCGTGGATCTGGTGTTCGGATCGAACTCGATCCTGCGCGCCTACGCCGAGGTCTATGCGCAGGACGACAGCCGCGAGAAGTTCGTCAAGGATTTCGTCGCCGCGTGGACCAAGGTCATGAACGCCGATCGGTTCGACCTGGCGTAAGCGCGGCGTCGCGGTCCTGATGCACGAAGGCCGCCGGAGCGATCCGGCGGCCTTTTCGTCATGCGGCGCGCTGTACGCTGCCGAGCATCGGAAAGCCCAGCGTCTCGCGTGCCCTGTAATACGCCTCGGCGCAGCCACGCGCCAGCGTGCGCACGCGCAGGATGTAGGCCTGGCGCTCGGTGACGCTGATCGCGCCGCGGGCGTCGAGCAGGTTGAAGGCGTGGGAGGCCTGGATGGTGCGTTCGTAGGCGGGCAGCGGCAGCGGCGTGTCGAGCGCCAGCAGGCGCTGGCACTCGGCCTCGGCGGCGTTGAAGCGTGCGAACAGCGCCGCGATGTCGGCGTGCTCGAAGTTGTAGGCGGACTGCTCGACTTCGTTCTGGTGATAGACGTCGCCGTAGGTGACGACGCGGCCGCCGGTGTCGGACCAGACCAGGTCGAACACGCTCTCCTTGCCCTGGATATACATCGCCAGGCGCTCGAGGCCGTAGGTGATCTCGCCGGCGACCGGCTTGCACTCGAGACCGCCGACCTGCTGGAAGTAGGTGAACTGCGTGACTTCCATGCCGTTGAGCCAGACCTCCCAGCCCAGGCCCCAGGCGCCCAGCGTCGGCGATTCCCAGTTGTCCTCGACGAAGCGGATGTCGTGCACCAGCGGATCGAAGCCGAGCATCTTCAGTGAATCCAGGTACAGCTGCTGGATGTCCGGCGGCGAAGGCTTCATCAGCACCTGGAACTGGTAGTAGTGCTGCAGACGGTTCGGGTTCTCGCCGTAGCGGCCGTCGGTGGGGCGGCGCGACGGCTGCACGTAGGCGGTGTTCCAGGGTTCCGGACCGATCGCGCGCAGGAAGGTCGACCAGTGGAAGGTGCCGGCGCCCATCTCCATGTCCATCGGCTGCACGATCACGCAGCCGTGCCCGGCCCAGAAGGACTGGAGCTTGAGAATCAGGTCCTGAAACGTCAGCGACATAAATGCGGCGGCAGGGTAAAGGGCCGGGAGTATAGCAATCCGACTATCCGCGCCCCCTGGCCTGCGGGCGCAGCAGGGACAGCAGCGGGCCGGTCATCAGCGTCGTCACCAGCGCCATGATCACCAGCATCGTGAACACGCGCGGCGACAGGATGCCGAGGTCGTAACCGAGGTTGAGCACGACCAGTTCCATCAGACCGCGCGTGTTCATCAGTGCGCCGATGGTCAGTGCCTCGCGCCACGGCGCGCCGGTCAGGCGCGCGGCCAGCGCGCTGCCGCCGAGCTTGCCGGCGACCGCGATCAGCACGATGGCCGCGCACAGTGCGAAATCGGCGACGCCGTCCAGCAGGCCGAGCTGCGTGCGCAGGCCGGTCAGCGCGAAGAACAGCGGCAGCAGGACGACGGTGGCGAAGCTGTGCAGGCGTTCGCGCAGGCGCTCGCGCAGCAGCGCGTCCCTGGGCATCGCCAGGCCGGCCATGAACGCGCCGAACAGCGCATGGATGCCGATCGCCTCGGTCGCCGCCGCGGCGCACATCAGCACGATCACCGCCGCGCTGATGCCCAGTGGTTCGGCGCCGCGTTCGCTGCGCACGCGCGCCAGGCGCTCGAGCAGCGGGCGCACCGCAAACCACATCGCCCAGATGAACAGCGCGCTCAGGGCGACGGTCGCGGCGGCGGTCAGCGGGTTATGCGCCTCGGCGAGCGCGACGACGAAGGCCAGCAGGCACCAGGCGCTGACGTCGTCGATCGCCGCGCAGGCAATGGCATTGCGTCCGAGGGTCGTCTGCAGCAGGCCACGCTCTTCGAGGATGCGCGCGAGCACCGGGAATGCGGTGACGCTCATCGCAATGCCCATGAACAGGGCCAGCGCATCGAAGGGCACACCGGGCGCGGTCAGTTGCGGGTAGGCGGCGAGCACCAGGCCGACGCCGAGCAGGAAGGGCACGAAGATGCTGGTGTGGCTGACGATCACCGCGCTGCGTGCCTTGTCGCGCAGGCTGCCGAAGTCGAGATCCAGGCCGACCAGGAACATGAACAGCAGCACGCCGACCTGGCTGAGCAGCGCCAGCGGCGCGAGCGACGTCGGCGGAAACAGCGCCGCGAGTGCCGACGGTGCCAGCGCCCCGAGCACCGAAGGGCCGAGCAGCAGGCCGGCGACGATCTCGCCGATCACGGCCGGCTGGCCCAGCCTGCGGAACAGCGTGCCGACCGTGCGCGCGACCAGCAGCACGACGGCGATCTGCGCCAGCAGCAGGCCCAGCGACGTGCTCGTGCCGTCGATGTGCGGCACCGCCCGCGGCACCCAGGCCGCCGGCGGGGCATGGGCGGACAGGCCGAACTGGATCAGCGCGCCGATCAGCAGCACACTGACCGCGACGGCGACGACATAGGCCAGCGCAAACGGGCGCATCATCGAAAGGGAACGGGTGGTGATCTACGGTGTCACGGCCCCGCCACGGCGGTCAACGGCTGCGTGTATATTCGCCCGGCCATGGACACCATCGATTCGCTGTTCGACCAGAACCAGGCCTGGGCGGCCGCCCGGGTCGCCCAGGATCCCGCCTATTTCGAGCGTCTCGCGCGCGGCCAGAGCCCGCAGTACCTGTGGATCGGCTGTGCCGATTCGCGCGTGCCCGCCAACGAGATCCTCGGTCTGCCGCCGGGCGAAGTGTTCGTACACCGCAACATCGCCAACGTCGTCGTCCATACCGACTTCAACTGCCTGTCGGTCATGCAGTTCGCCGTGGACGTGCTCAAGGTCCGCCACATCATGGTGGTCGGCCACTTCGGCTGTTCGGGCGTGCACGCGGCGATGCACAAGCAGCGCGTCGGCATCGCCGACAACTGGCTGATGCACATCCGCGACGTGGCCGATCGTCATCGGTCGCGGCTGGATCGCATCGCCGATGCCGGACGCCGGCACGACTGCCTGTGCGAGCTCAACGTCATCGAGCAGGTGCAGCACGTCTGCCAGACGACGGTGGTGGAGGACGCGTGGCAGCGCGGCCAGGCGCTGTCGGTGCATGGCTGGGTTTACGGGCTGCGTGACGGGCTGCTGCGGGATCTCGGCGTGTCGGCGTCCGGGCCGGCGGATGTGCTGCCGGCCCACCGGCGCGCCACCGAAAACGCGCTGGCCGCGTATTCGGCGAACGGCTAGGATAGCCGGCCCCGATTACCCGCCCACGGCCGGGGCACCCGCCCCAACTGTGGCACGCTTCGTGCTTCATTTTGGCGCACGCCACGCGGGCCATGCCCGCTGCCAACCTTCACCGTCCCACCAGGAGAGACCCATGTCGGGTAGCGATGTACTCAAGATGATCAAGGAGAAGGAGGTCAAGTTCGTCGACTTCCGCTTCTGCGACACGCGCGGCAAGGAACAACACGTCACGGTTCCGGCGCACACGGTCGATGAGGATGTTTTTGCTTCCGGCAAGATGTTCGACGGATCGTCGATCGCCGGCTGGAAGGGCATCAACGAGTCCGACATGATCCTGATGCCGGAGCCGGCCACCGCCTTCATCGATCCGTTCTTCGAGGACAGCACCCTGGTGCTGAGCTGCGACGTGATCGAGCCCTCGACCGGCGAAGGCTACTCGCGCGACCCGCGCTCGCTGGCCAAGCGCGCCGAGGCCTATCTGAAGTCCACCGGCATCGCCGACCAGGCCTTCTTCGGTCCGGAGAACGAGTTTTTCATCTTCGACAGCGTGCGCTGGGATGCCAGCATGAAGGGCAGCTTCGTCGAGATCGACGCCGAGAACGCGGCGTGGAACTCGGGCCGCGCCTACGAGCACGGCAACATCGGTCACCGGCCGGGCGTCAAGGGCGGCTACTTCCCGGTGCCGCCGGTCGATGCGCTGCAGGACATCCGTTCGGCGATGTGCGCGACGCTGGAGTCGATCGGCATGCCGGTCGAAGTGCACCATCACGAAGTCGCCACCGCCGGCCAGTGCGAGATCGGCGTCAAGTTCGGCAACCTGGTCAAGAAGGCGGACGAAGTCCTCAAGCTCAAGTACGTCGTGCAGAACGTCGCCCACCAGTACGGCAAGACGGCGACCTTCATGCCCAAGCCGATCGTCGGTGACAACGGTTCCGGCATGCACGTGCACCAGTCGCTGTCGCTGGGCGGCAAGAATCTGTTCTCGGGCGACAAGTACGGCGGCCTGTCCGAGCTCGCGCTGTACTACATCGGCGGCATCCTCAAGCACGCCAAGGCGATCAACGCCTTCACCAACCCGGGCACCAACAGCTACAAGCGCCTGGTGCCGGGCTTCGAGGCGCCGGTCATGCTCGCCTACTCGGCGCGCAACCGCTCGGCCTCGATCCGCATCCCGTACGTGGCCAATCCCAAGGCGCGCCGCATTGAAGTGCGCTTCCCGGATTCCAGCGCCAACCCGTACTTCGCGTTCGCCGCGATGATGATGGCGGGCCTGGACGGCATCCAGAACAAGATCCATCCGGGCGATCCCTCGGACAAGGATCTGTACCACCTGCCGCCGGAAGAGGACAAGAAGATCCCGCGCGTCTGCCACAGCCTCGACATGGCGCTGGAGCATCTCGACAAGAACCGCGAGTTCCTGACCCGCGGTGGCGTGTTCACCGACGACTTGATCGATGCCTACATCGAACTGAAGATGCAGGAGGTCACGCGCTTCCGCATGACCACGCATCCGATCGAGTTCGACATGTATTACTCGCTCTGAAGTGCGATGTGCTGGAAGAAACCCCGCCACGGCGGGGTTTCTTTTTGGGTGCGAGGGGTTTCTTGTCTATGCTGTCGGCATGAGGTGGTGCTTACTGGCCGTGCTGCTCGTCGCATCCGCCGCCGTGCCGGCGGCGGACGAGATCTATCGCGAGGTCGGCCCCGACGGCACGGTCCGCTATACCGACCGGCCGCCGCACCCGCGCGCCAGGCCCGTCCTGCTGCCGCCGCTGTCCGGTGTGACGCCCGGCCCGGCGCGGCGCGCGTTCTACTCCGCCGAGGCGCTGCGTGCGGCAGCGCGTTTCGCCGTCAGCGTGGAGTCGCCGACGCCGGGCCAGGTCCTGCGCGCCGGGGTCGATCGTCTCGTGGCCGCGGCGAACGTGATGCCGGGCCTGGTGGCGGGCTTCCGCCTGATCTACCTGCTCGACGGTCGCGCGATCACCGAAGCGGCCATCGACGCGCTGAGCCTGCCGCTGCCGGATCCCGGTGTCGGCGAGCACCGGCTGGTCGTCGTCGTCGTCGATCCGGCCGGGCGCGAGGTGGCCCGCTCACCGGAGACGGTTTTTGCCGTAATGGCCCCATAACAGGGCATTGCACCCAAAAGGTGCGCACCAGGATGGTGCGCGTTGGTCGGAGCTGCGCTAGCCTAGTGCCGGGCCAAGCTGGCCTGCATCTTGCGTCGGCGACCCCATGAAACTGGTCTCCAGAAGCCGGGTGACCGCCGAGGAGGTTCTGGACGGGCTGACCACGGCGGTGATCGCCGTGGACGAGCACCTGCGCGTGGCGACCCTGAACTCGGCCTGTGAGAGCCTGTTCGGGATCTCCCGGCGCATGGCGCTGGGCGTGAACCTGGCCGACGCGATCCCCCATTTCAAGACGTTCGAGGCGCGGCTGAACGACGCGCTGCGCACCGTCACCGGCTTCATCGAGCGCGAGATCGAACTGCTGCGTCACGACGGCAGCGGGGTCACGGTGGACTGGACCGTCACCCCGTTCATCGCCGGCGGCAAGAAGCCCGGCCTGCTGATGGAGCTGCTCGCAGTGGACCGTCATCTGCGCATCTCGCGCGACGAGCAGCTGATGGCCCATTTCGACGCCAGCCGCGAACTGATCCGTGGGCTCGCGCACGAGATCAAGAATCCGCTCGGCGGCATCCGCGGCGCCGCGCAGCTGCTGGAGCGCGAGTACCCGGACGATGGTCACCGCGAATACACGCGCGTGATCATCAAGGAAGCGGACCGGCTGCAGAACCTGGTCAACCGCATGCTCGGTCCCAACCGCCTGCCGCAGAAGGCGCGCCTCAACGTGCACGAGGTGCTGGAGCACGTCCGGCGCCTGGTGCAGGCGGAGGCCCCGCCCGAAGTCACCGTGCTGCGCGACTACGATCCGAGCATCCCGGAGCTGTACGGTGACCGCGAACAGCTGATCCAGGCCACGCTCAACATCCTGCGCAACGCGCTGCAGGCGCTCGCCGGGCACGGCACGATCGTGCTGCGCACGCGCACGCGGCGCCAGTTCACGATCGGCGCGGTGCGCCACAAGCTCGTCGCGCAGATCGACGTCGAGGACGACGGCCCCGGCATCGCGCCGGCGATGATCGAGAAGATCTTCTATCCGATGGTGACGACGCGGGCGGAAGGCACCGGACTTGGCCTGCCGATTGCACAGTATCTGGTGCACAGCCACGGCGGTCTGATCGAATGCCGCAGCCGGCCCGGCTGCACCCTCTTCACCGTGTACCTTCCGCTGGACACCGAATGAGCGCGCTCAACGTATGGATCGTGGACGACGACGAGTCGATCCGCTGGGTGCTGCAGAAATCGCTGACGCGCGAGGGCATGAAGGTCACGAGCTTCCCCGGTGCCGCCGAACTGCTCGACGCGATCGCCGACGATGCGCCCGACGTGCTGATCAGCGACATCCGCATGCCCGGCGTCGATGGCCTGACGCTGATGCAGCGCGTGCGCGCGGCGCGTCCGGAGCTGCCGGTCATCATCATGACCGCGCACTCGGATCTCGACGCAGCGGTGGCGGCGTACAAGGGCGGCGCCTTCGAATACCTGCCCAAGCCGTTCGACGTGGACGGCGTCGCCGAGCTGGTGCGCCGCGCCGCGAAGAAGCGCGAGGTCGCCGACGAACCGACGCCCGAGCACGGCACGACGATGATCGGCGAGGCGCCGGCGATGCAGGAGGTGTTCCGCGCGATCGGACGCCTGTCGCAGTCCAACATCACCGTACTGATCACCGGCGAGTCCGGCACCGGCAAGGAGCTCGTTGCGCGCGCGCTGCATGTCAACAGCCCGCGCGCGAACAAGCCGTTCATCGCCATCAACACCGCGGCGATTCCCAAGGACCTGCTCGAAAGCGAGTTCTTCGGCCACGAGCGCGGTTCGTTCACCGGCGCGGCGACGCAGCGCAAGGGCCGCTTCGAACAGGCCGACGGTGGCACGCTGTTCCTCGACGAGATCGGCGACATGCCGGCCGACCTGCAGACGCGCCTGCTGCGCGTGCTGCAGAACGGCGAGTTCTACCGTGTCGGCGGCGTCGCGCCGATCAAGGTCGATGTGCGCGTCATCGCCGCGACCCACCAGGATCTCGAACAGCTGGTGCGCGAAGGCCGCTTCCGCGAGGACCTCTATCACCGCCTCAACGTCATCCGCATCCGCATTCCGTCCTTGCGCGAACGCCCGGAGGACATCGCGCAGCTGGCGCGTCACTTCCTCGCGCGCGCCGCCGAGGAACTGAAGACGGACGCCAAGCGGCTGCTGCCGGACGTGCTGCAGCGCTTCCGCCAGTACGACTGGCCCGGCAACGTGCGCCAGCTCGAAAACGTCTGCCGCTGGCTGACCGTCATGGCACCGGGACTCGACGTGCACCTGCAGGACCTGCCGCCGGAGCTGAGCGGCGGCGAAACCCCGCGCCGGGAGCCGATGCCGGTCATGACCGAGCCGCGGGCCGCACCGGCGGCGCCGCCCACGGCCGAGCCGCAGGCAGTGCACACCGCGCCCGCGACGGGCGAACCACGCTGGCACGAGCAGCTGCAGCGCTGGGCCGCCGCCGAGCTGGCGGCGGGACACAGCGCGATCCTCGATGTTGCCGTGCCGCTGTTCGAGCGCACCATGATCGAGGCCGCGCTCGCCGCCACGCACGGCCAGCGCCAGGAAGCCGCCAAGCGCCTCGGCTGGGGCCGTAACACGCTGACGCGCAAGATCAAGGAACTCGGCATGGGCGAGGGCGAGCCGGATTGAGGCGAACGTCCCGCGGACGGTTGCCGCACTGCGCGGCCGGCCAGGGATGGCGTCACGGCTCCGGCTGCGCCGGGCGCGATCAACCGGCCAGCATCCTCAGCAGCCTTGCACTGGCCTCGTCCGCCGGAAAGAAACTCTCGACGCGCAGATCGTCGGCGGTGACGTCCTGCGGTGTGCCGAAGGTCGTCATCATCGAGAACAGCCGCAGGTCGATGTCGCCGACGCGGAAATGCGTCGGCAGCACTGGCAGGTGGCTCGCTTCCAGATCGATGTGGCGCAGCTTCGACGGCAGGCCGGGATAGCGCAGCACCTCGTCGAGCACGTCCTGCACGTCCGGATGCTCCAGCGCCTCGCGCGCGGTGCGCGCCAGAAACGGCGGCGCGATCTCGTTCAGGTTGACGATCAGCGGGCGCAGTCCGTCGGCGTGGAAAGTCATCTTCATGATGTTGCGCGGACCGTCGCCACAGACTTTGCGCCAGCGCTCCTGCGGATCGCCAGTCATCGCCAGCACCCGCTCCATCGCCGCGTTGGCCATCACCAGATTCCACGCGCGATCGACGACCACGGCCGGGTAGGGCTCGTGGTGGCGCAGCAGCAGGTCGAGCGCCGCCTGCACTGGCTGCATGTCGGCGGCTTCGAGGCGGCGCTGCGGATAGAGTCCGGCGAAGCCGGCGCTGTGCAGCAGGCGGTTGCGTTCGCGCAACGGCAGATCCAGCGCCTGCGCCAGTTGCACGACCATCTCGCGGCTCGGCCGTGCACGGCCGGATTCAAGGAAGCTCAGGTGCCGCTGCGAGACGTCCGCGTGCAGTGCGAGATCGAGCTGCGACAGGCGCCGTGCGCGCCGGCAGTCGCGCAGCAGGTCGCCGAAGGCGGCGTGGTCCGATCGGATCGGCATGGGCCGATTCTGGCATGGCCGGTCCGCGCCGCGATTACCCGCCGGGTAATTGAGCCCTCCCGGTCGCCGGCGCAAGGTGGCGGCGCCTTTCCACCGCTGGAGACCACCGTGAACCGTACCGTCGTCCTCGTCCTGCTCGGCCTCGTCACCTTCGACTTCGCGGCCCTGAGCCTCTACGCCATGGCCGAACACGGCTACTGGGGATTGTTCGCCCACCAGCTCGGCAGCAGCGCCGGCTGGCAGGTGCTGGCGGACCTCGTCATCGTCTGCACGCTGGCGATGGCGTGGATGTTCGCCGATGCGCGCCGCAACGGACGAAATCCATGGGCATACATCGCGCTGACCGTCCTCGCCGGGTCGTTCGGCCCGCTGCTGTATCTGCTCGTCGGCGAGCTGCGGCGTCCGACGCATCGTGCGGTGCTGGCATAGGCAGCCGCGCGGATTGCCGTTTGGTGTGCGCGGCGCCCGGGTTCCTAGAGCACGTCGTACAGGCGCATGCGGTACTCGCGCGTGCGCTCGTCGGCGGAGCCGAGCCAGGCGAACAGATCGACCAGGCGCTTACGTGCGGCGTCGTCCTCGAACTTGCGGTCGGCGCGCACGGCGGCGATCAGGCTGTCCATGGCCTCGTCCACCGCGCCGCGGCCGAGGTGCTGCGCGGCCGCCAGATAAGGCGCGCGCGCCGGTGACTCGGGCAGCGCTGTCTTGGGCACGGTGTGTGCGAAGTCGAGCACGCGCCGCATCGCCTGCGCATCGTCGTATTCCTTCGCATCGGCCGGGATCCGTGCGAGCCACGCCTGCGCGGTGCGCGGCTCCTCGAGCAGCAGCAGGCGCGCGAGCCGCAGCCAGACGCCGGCCGGTGCGTCCGGATCGCGGGCCGCATGCAGCAGCAGTGCGCGCGCATCGGCCGTGTGGCCCTCGGCGAGCAGTGCATCGACGTCGGACAGGATGTCGGTGGGCGGCGGCGGCAGCGCGCGTTCGAGGAACTGCTCGATCGCGGACTGCGGCAACGCGCCGGTGAACTCGTCGGCGATGCGGCCATCGACGATGAGCTTGACGTTGGGGATGCCGCGCACGCCCGCGCGCTGCGCCCAGTCCTGATGCACGTCGGTGTTGACCTTGGCGAGCACGACGCGGCCGGCGAACTTGCGCACCGCCGCCTCGATCGCGGGTGCCAGCGCCTTGCACGGGCCGCACCACGGCGCCCAGAAATCGACCAGCACCGGGATTTCGCGCGAGCGTTCCAGGACTTCGCGCGGGAAATCCTGCACGTCGAAGATCGATTCCGAGGATCCGGATGCGGGTGGCTTATCGATGTTCATGGGCGTCCGTGTGCACCAACGGGAGGGCGCACATTCCAGCATGAAACGCGGACACGATCACGGCCGCTTCAGCCGTGTTCGCGGCACGGCAGCTGATTGAGGGGGATGCGCAGGTAACGGCGGCCGTTGGCCGCGGGCTCCGGCAGATGGCCGGCGCGGATGTTGACCTGGAGGGATGGCAGGATCAGCTGCGGGGCCGGTAGAGTGCGGTCACGCGCGCGTCGCGCCTTGACGTAATCGTCCTCGGCGATGCCGTCACGCAGCATCACGTTGCCGCTGCGTTCGGCGGCGACGGTGGTCTCCCACATCGGCTTGCGGCCGTGGGGCGGGTAGTCGTGGCACATGAACAGCCGGGTCGTCGGCGGCAGATCGTAGATGCGACGGATCGAGCGGTACAGCGTCCGCGCGTCGCCGCCGGGGAAGTCCGCACGCGCGGTGCCGTAGTCGGGCATGAAGACCGTGTCGCCGACGAAGGCGGCGTCGCCGATCAGGTAGGTCACGCAGGCCGGCGTGTGTCCGGGCGTGTGCAGCACGCGGCCGTCGAGCGTGCCGATACGGAAACTGTCGTTGTCGGCGAACAGGCGGTCGAACTGCGAGCCGTCGGTGGCGAAGGTATCGCCCAGATCGAACAGCGGACCGAAGCTCTTCTGCACGTCGCGGATGTGTTCGCCGATCGCCACCTTTCCGCCCAGATGCTGCCGCAGGTACTGCGCGGCCGACAGATGGTCGGCGTGCGCGTGGGTCTCCAGGATCCATTCCACGCGCAGTCCCTCGCGTGTGACGTGGCTGCAGATCGCGTCGGCCGAGTGGTGGGCGATGTGCGCCGCCTTCGGTTCGTAGTCGAGCACGGGATCGATGATCGCGCAGGCGTCGCCGGACGGATCGCGCACGACATAGCTGACGGTGAACGTCGCGGGATCGTAGAAGGCGGTGACGAGAGGCTGGCTCATGGGCGAGTGCCGGCGCCGGGCGATCAGTTGCCGCTCTGCGGCGGACTCTGCCCAGCGCCGGGCCCCGCGCCGGGCCCCGCGCCCTGCCCCGCGTTCTTGCCGGGTCCCTGGCCCTTGCCGCCCCCTGGCCCCTTGCCGCCGCGCATCGGCGGCTGGTCGGGGAGAGTGATGCCGCGCTCGCGCGCACGCTCGACCATCTGTCGATGGTGTTCCGCGCGGATGCTCGCGCGCTCCGCCGGCGTGGCTGCCTGCATGCGGGCGCGGTGCGCGGCGATCTCGTCCGGTGTCATCAGCGGATAGCCGTAGATCGGCGTGCCGGTGCCGTCGTCGTCACTGGGCATGTGCAGGCGCTGCTGTTCGCGCTGCTGGAATCCCTGGCCGCCGCCACCCTGTGCGGTAGCGACCAGCGGCACGCCGGCGGCGAGCAGGACGGTCAGCAGAAAGCTGCGAGGAAGAATCAAGGGGGGTCTCCGTGTTCGATTCAGTGCTTGCCGGTCAGGCGCACGATGCCCAGCGCCTTGAGGATGTACTTCTCGTAGAACGGCTCGGTGTTGCCGCTCTTCATCTTGCTGATGAAGTACTTCTCGAAGGCGATCTTGCCCCAGTGCACCCACTTGCCCTTCTTCGCCCAGGTCAGGTTGCGCGGCGGGATCTGCGGCAGCGCGACGAAGGCGACGCCGGTGTCGCCCATGTCGGCGAGACACAGCGCATTCCAGGTGGCCTTGGCAGTGGCCGGCTTCTTCTCGATGTCCGCCTTGATGTTCTCGACGATGGCCGTGACCATCGACTCGATCATGTAGCCGGTCTTGGGCGCACCGGTCGGCACCGGCGTGGCCTCGACCGGCGGGATCGCGACGCAGACGCCGGCCGAGAAGATGTTGGGGAACTTCGGGTTGCGCTGGTGCTCGTCGATCAGCACGAAGCCGCGCGGGTTGCACATCTCCTTGTTCGCGGCGACCGCATCGACGCCCTTGAACGCGGGGATCACCATGCTGTACGCGAACTTGAGTTCGTGCGTCTCGGTCGCCTGGCCCTTGGCGTCGTGCTCGGCGACCTTCATCACGCCGGCCTGCACTTCGAGGATCTTGGCGTTGGTGATCCACTTGATGTGGCGCTGGCGCAGCTCGGATTCGAGCAGGCCCTTGGAGTCGCCGACGCCGCCCAGGCCCATGTGCCCGATATAGGGTTCGCTGGTGACGAAGCTCATCGGCACCTTGTCGCGGATCTTGCGCTTGCGCAGGTCGGCATCGACGATCAGCGCGAACTCGTAGGCAGGGCCGAAGCAGCTCGCGCCCTGCGCAGCACCGATGACGATCGGGCCGGGCTTCTCCAGAAACTTCTGATAGGCCGCCCAGGCGTCGAGGGCGTGCGGCGTCGTGCACACCGACTGCGTATGGCCGCCGTGCGGCCCGAGGCCCGGGATCTCGTCGAACGCCAGCTTGGGGCCGGTGGTGATGACGAGATAGTCGTAGGGGATCGTCTGGCCGTCGGCCAGCGTCAGGCGGTTCGATGTCGGGTCGAGCTGCGTGACCGCCTGCGCGATGAAGTCGATGCCGCGCCGCCGCAGCGGCTCCGCTAGCGGCACGACGATCTGCTCGGGCGTGCGCCAGCCGACCGCGACCCACGGGTTCGACGGGGTGAACTGGAAGTGATCCTGGCTGCTGACGACGGTGACCTTGTGGCTGCGGTCCAGCGCCTTGCGCAAGTCATAAGCGGCGGGTACGCCGCCGATGCCGGCGCCCATGATGACGACGTGTGCCATGTTGTCCTGACTCCTGTGTCGATCTTCGAACCGACCCCGGCGATTTTGCCGATGCAGCATCGCGCCGCGGGGGCCGGGCTGCGCTGACCCAGGTCAATGGTGCATCCGAGCGAGCGGTGCACGCTTGCCCTTGCCTGCGCCTGCTATTATATTAGCGATATCTAATTTAGAGGTCAATGAATTGTGATGGCGCACGCGAAGCAACGGAACAGCGCCCGGACGGCGTCCGGCGGCTTCGACCCGGCCGAGATGGTCGAGCATGCCGGCGAGGCGGCGCAGCTGCTCAAGGCGCTGGCCAACGAACACCGCCTGATGATCCTGTGTGCGTTGAGTGCCGGCGAGCTGTCGGTCGGCGCGCTCAACGCGCGCGTGCCGCTGTCGCAGTCTGCGCTGTCGCAGCACCTCGCGGTCCTGCGCGAGGACGGCCTGGTGACGACGCGCCGCGAGGCGCAGACCATCTACTACGCGGCGGCCGAGGGTGCCGCGCTCGAAATCATCCGCGTGCTGCACCGGCGCTACTGCTGCGGCACGCACTGAGTCCTTCATTCACATCCGGAGCACGACATGACTGGCAAGATCTGGCTCGACATCCCCAACTTCTGCACGCCCGGCGAAGGCCTGTGCACCGGCGGCCGGCCGCGGCAGGCCGACCTGCAGGAGGCCAAGCAGAAGGGCGTGCGGCGCGTCATCAACCTCTGTCCGCCCGCCGAGGACCCCGGCTATGACGAGGCGGCCTTCGTGCGCCAGCTTGGCATGGAGTACGTGAACATCCCGATCGCCGGGCCGGGCGACCTGACACGCGCCAACGCACAGCGTCTGGCCGACGCGCTCGCCGGCGGTGATGGCGGCATCCTCGTGCACTGCGCCAGCGGTAACCGCGTCGGCGCGCTGTTCGCGCTCAAGGCGCATTACATCGACGGCGTGCCGGTCGAACAGGCGATCGCCGACGGCCGCGCACACGGACTCAAGGCGATGGAAATGACGGTACGCCAGATTCTCGCCAGCTGACAATCATCAGAGGACCTCATGACCACCAACATCGACAAGCTCGTCTTCCGCATCGCCGGGCTCTTCGTGCTGCTGTCGCTGGCGCTCGCGCAGCTGCACAGCCCGCACTGGCTGTGGTTCACCGCCTTCGTCGGCGCGAACATGCTGCAGGCCTCGTTCACCGGCTTCTGCCCGCTGGCGAAGATCTTGGCGAGGCTCGGGGCGCCCAGCGGCGCGGCATTCTGCGCGGCGCGCAAGGTCTGACCATGCGCTTGTGCATCGCATCCTTCGCCCTGCTGTCTCTGGTGCTGGCCGCCTGCGGCAGCGAAGCGCCCGCGCCCGGCGCCGCGGTCGCCGGGGCTGCGGTCGAGACGCTGACCGTCACGCCGCAGAAGGTGCCGGACGAGGTGCAGTTCGACGCCGCGCTCGAAGCCGTGTATCAGTCCACGATCGCCGCGCAGACCAATGCGCGCGTCGAGGAACTGCCGTTCGACGTCGGCGATTACGTCGAGAAGGGGCAGGTCGTCGTGCGCTTTCGCGCCACCGAGCAGCAGGCGCGCGCGGCGACCGCGCAGGCGGCGGTGCGCGCCGCGGAGGCGCGGCTGGTCGATGCGCAGGCCGAGTACAACCGCGTCAAGGATCTCGCCGAGCGCGACGTCCTGTCGAAGGCGGCGCTCGACAAGGCCACCGCCGCGCTCAAGTCGGCGCAGGCGCAGCTCGAAGCGGCGCGCGCGACGGCGCGCGAAGCCGGCGAGCAGGCCGACTACACGGTCGTGCGCGCACCCTATTCGGGCATCGTCGTCGCGCGTCACATCGAAGTCGGCGAGACGGCGACGGTCGGCAAGCCGCTGATGACCGGGCTGTCGCTGGAGCACCTGCGCGCGATCGTCGAGGTGCCGCAGCAGGCCATCGGCGCGGTGCACGCACGCAAGCAGGCACGGGTGATCCTGCCGGACGGCAGCAGCGTCGAGGCCACGCAGCTGCGCATCCCGCCGGCAGCCGATGCGCAGACGCACACCTTCCGTGTGCTGGTGACACTGCCGCAGGGCAAATACGGCGCGCCGCAGACCATCTTTCCCGGAACGCTCGTGAAAGTGGGTTTCGTCCGCGACGAGCGCGAGGCCTTGCTGGTGCCGGCGCAGGCGGTCGTGCGGCGCAGCGAGCTGACCGCCGTGTATGTCGTCGATGAGCACAATCGTCCCGCGCTGCGCTATGTCTCGCTGGGCGCGCCGACGGCCGACGGCCGCTACCCGGTGCTGTCCGGACTGACTGCCGGCGAGCGCATCGCGCTCGATCCGGTCGCCGCCGCACAAAGCCTCAGGGCCGGCGCATGAGCGAACGGACAGACGAAGGCGCGCTCGGCGTCTCGGGCCGCATCGCGCGCCAGTTCCTGACCACCGAGATCACGCCGCTGCTGGCCCTGGTCGGGGTGCTGCTCGGCCTGTTCGCGGTGCTGGTGACACCGCGCGAGGAAGAACCGCAGATCGACGTCACCTTCGCCAACGTCTTCATCCCGTTTCCCGGCGCATCGGCCCGGGAGGTCGAGACACTGGTGTCGTCGCGCGCCGAGCAGATCCTGTCGGAGATCGAAGGCGTCGAGCACATCTACTCGGCCTCGCGTCCGGGCATGAGCGTGCTCACCGTGCAGTTCAAGGTCGGCCAGCCGCGGCAGGCGGCGATCGTGCGCCTCTACAACGCGCTGTACTCGAACCAGGACTGGCTGCCCGCCAACCTCGGTGTCGGCGCGCCCTTGATCAAGCCGAAGGGGATCGACGACGTGCCGATCGTCGCCCTGACCCTGTGGAGCGAGGACCCCACGCTCGCCGCGCACGAACTGACCCGCGTGGCCCACGCGCTCGAAACCGATCTGCAGCGCGTGCCGGGCACGCGCGACATCGAGACGCTCGGTGCGCCCGACCGCGTCGTGCACGTGCTGCTCGATCCGTACCGGCTCGCCGGCTACGAGCTCGACATCGGCGACCTGGCGCGCTCGCTCGGCGCCGCCAACGACTCGCGCGACGCCGGCCGCGTGACCGCGGACAACCGCGACATCCTCGTCCAGGCCGGCGCCTTCCTGTCGCGCCCGCAGGAAGTCGCCGATCTCGTCGTCGGGATGCGCGACGGCAGCCCGGTCTATCTGCGCGACGTCGCCGACATCCGCATCGGCCCGGATCAGCCGGAGCGCTACGTGCGCATGGGCGTCGCGCCAGCGGGCGCGGCCGCCGGTGTCGGCGCCGCCGGCCAGTATCCGGCGGTGACGATCGCGATCTCCAAGAAGCCGGGCACCAACGCGGTCGAGGTCGCCGACCAGATCGTCGCGCGCGTCGCTGCGCTGCGCGGCGTGACGATCCCGGAGGCCGTGCAGGTCACGGTGACGCGCAACTACGGCGTCACCGCCAACGACAAGGCGCAGACGCTGATCAAGAAGCTGATCTTCGCGACCGCCGCGGTCGTGCTGCTGGTGCTGTTCGCGCTCGGCTGGCGCGGCGCCTTCGTCGTCGGCGCGGCGGTGATCGTGACGCTGCTGATCACGCTGTTCGCGTCCTGGGCCTGGGGCTTCACGCTCAACCGTGTCTCGCTGTTCGCGCTGATCTTCTCGATCGGCATCCTCGTTGATGATGCGATCGTCGTCGTCGAGAACATCCACCGCCACATGCAGATGGGCGGCAAGAGCCTGACCGAGGCGATTCCCGCCGCGGTGGACGAGGTCGGCGGACCGACGATCCTGGCGACCTTCACGGTGATCGCCGCGCTGCTGCCGATGGCCTTCGTCTCCGGCCTGATGGGGCCGTACATGGCGCCGATCCCGATCAACGCCAGCATGGGCATGGTGATCTCGCTCGCGGTCGCGTTCGTGTTCACGCCCTGGCTGTACCGCCGTGTGTTCCTCAAGCACGCGCACGCGCATGACGGCGACCACGCCGGCGAGGACACGGACGACTGGCTGCACCGGCTGTTCCGCACGCGCATGTCGCCGTTCCTCAACCGCGAGCAGGGGCGCGGCAGGCGCGTGCGGCTGCTGCTGACCATCCTGGCGCTGATCGCCGCGTCGATGGGGCTGGCCGTGGTCCAGCTCGTCGTGCTCAAGATGCTGCCGTTCGACAACAAGTCGGAATTCCAGGTCGTCGTCGATATGCCCGAGGGCACGACGCTGGAGCAGACCCAGGCGGTGCTGGACGCGCTCGGCCGCGAACTCGACGCGGTGCCGGAAGTGCTGCACTGGCAGAGCTACGCCGGTGCCGCCAGCCCGATCAACTTCAACGGCCTCGTGCGCCAGTACTACCTGCGCAGTGAACCGTATCAGGGCGACATCCAGGTGACGCTGCTCGACAAGCACGCGCGCAAGCGCAAGTCGCACGAGATCGCATCCGCGCTGCGGGCGCCGCTGCAGGCGATCGGCAGGCGCTTCGACGCGAACGTCAAGGTCGTCGAGGTGCCGCCGGGACCGCCGGTGATCGCGCCGCTGGTCGCCGAGATCTACGGTCTCGACCACGCGCGCCAGGCCGAGGTCGCGCGCCGGGTGCGCGCGGTGTTCGAGGCGACGCCGGACATCGTCGATGTCGATGACACGCTGGAAGCGCCGCAGGACAAGTGGATCGTCGCCGTCGATCGTTCGCGCGCGGCCAAGCTCGGTGTCGCGCAGACCGCGGTCGCCGAGACGCTCGCGGCGGTGCTGCGCGGCGCCGACGTGTCCTACCTGCACGACGACAGCAGCCGCTATCCGGTGCCGGTGCGCCTGGAACTGACCGCCGGCGACAAGGCCAGCCTCGACACGCTGCGCAACCTGCGCGTGCGCGCCGCGTCCGGCCGCATGGTGCCGATCTCGGAGATCGCGAGCTTCATCCCGGCCACGCGCGAGACGACGATCTACCACAAGGATCTGCTGCCGGTGGTGATGGTCACCGGCGACATGGCCGGCCGTCTCGACTCGCCGCTGTATGGCATGGCGGCGATCGCATCGAAGCTGGCGGAAACGCCGATCGAGGGGCGCCCGCTCGACACCTACCTGACGCGCCAGCCGGAGCTGCCGGTGAACTGGAGTCTGAAGTGGGACGGCGAGTGGCAGATCACCTACGAGACCTTCCGCGACATGGGCGCGGCCTACGCGGTGGGCCTGGTGCTGATCTACCTGCTGGTGGTCGCTCAGTTCCGCTCGTACTCCGTGCCGCTGATCATCATGGCGCCGATCCCGCTGACGATGATCGGCATCATGCCGGGTCACGCACTGCTCGGTCAGCAGTTCACCGCGACCTCGATGATCGGCATGATTGCGCTCGCCGGCATCATCGTGCGCAACTCGATCCTGCTGGTCGATTTCATCCAGCAGGAAATCGCGCAGGGCCGCCCACTGCAGGACGCGGTGATCCGCGCCGGCGCGATCCGCGCGCGGCCGATCGTGCTGACCGGGCTGGCGGCGATGCTCGGCGCGCTGTTCATCCTCGATGATCCGATCTTCGGCGGCCTCGCGATCTCGCTGATCTTCGGCATCTTCGTGTCGACGCTGCTGACGCTGTTCGTGATCCCGGTCGTGTATTACGCGTATCGCTACAAGACAGTGAGCTGACGGTGCGCAGGGCGGCAATGCCGGGAGATGTTCGCCATGATGACCAGACCTATCCTGCCGGCAGCCTTGAGTTCGGTGATCACTGGCCACGTTGCGCCGCCGGTCTCGGCGGCAACGCTCCGGGAGGTGCTGGAGCAGCACGGCATTCCGTTGGAACTCGCACGGCCCGAGGATCTACCGCTTCGCGTCACCAGCGGTTTAGGCGACCGACTGCCGGAGACTCATGTCATCGCGGAGTACGTCGATCTCAGAACGACCTGGTCCAACGATGTCGATCAGAGGGAGGAAGACATCGTCAACGTCTATCGAAACCTCCACTCGTCGGAACGCATGGAGTTCCGCGAGCTTCCGTTCGAAGAATTTTCCAAGCGTTTCGGCCCGAAGCTGACGGTTCCGACGCAAGCGATGCTGCGCGCCGTGTTGAAAGACTGCGTGCCGACACAGAGGGCCGCGCGCGCCCGAAGTCGGGCGGGCGTCGCAGTTGGACGCCACCCGGTCTGACACACGAGAACAGGTAATGGTGCAGTCAGGAGCGCGCCGGGTAGCCCGCTTCTTTCTGGCTGCGGATCGCGGTAACAAACACGATATCCAGCAGGGCATCGTAGAAGTACAGCGCGACATAGCCGTGCGCGCCTTTGCCGATGATCAGTTCCCGCTTTGCATTGTCGATGGGTCTGCCGATCAGCGGGTTGTCGGCCAGGATGTCGATCGCACGGACAAGCTCGGCGATCCGCGCGGGCGGATCGCTGGCTTCGGTGGAGAGCAGGTGAGACAGGATTCGTTCGAAGTCGCCCGCCGTTTCCGGGGCGAGAACGATCTTCGACATCAGAGGTCCGCGATCTTGCGGCCGGCCGGCGGCCTGACCTTACGTCCGTTGGCGCGGGCCTCCAGATACCGTTTCATCTCGGACCAGTCGAGTCCGCGTCCCGAAGCCGCCATCCGCCGCATGCGGAGATCGGCGTCGGCGTGAAGCGTCTGCTGCAGCTCAGTACTTCGCGCCTTCTCCTCGATCGCCGCAAGCATGAAGTTGTGCGGACTCGTGCCCTCGGCTTCTGCCAGCTTGCGCACCTTGGCATGGAGGTCCGGCCTGATGCGCAGCGAGGTGGTCTTGATTGCGGTGCTCATGGGTCGGAGTGTAGCACTGTTGTGCTACAGGCGCCTGACTCGTGCGCCTGCGCAGGACATGCGGCGCCATCGGGGCGTGGCCGGCGAACATCCGATAGCGCGCCATTGCCGGGCGCGCGCCGCTTTCTGCAAGCCGGTTGGTGCCCTCCCTCAGACGGTGACCCTGGCTACGAAGCGACGCACCCAGGGGGCGATGATCGTGACCGTGGGAAACGCGACCGGCCAGGTTGTCGCGCAGCTACGCACCCAGCGCGTCAGGAAATCCTGATCGATGCCCTGGTTGATCGCGAGGACAAAGGCGGAGACGATGCCCACCATGATGGCGGACAGCACGGCGCCGAACAGGATCGGTGCATAACGGGCGGGAATCTTCATGGTGACCTCATGACGTGGGTGGGTTGAAGGGACACTGCGGGGGATGCGAATCGCATCACCAGAGGGACTGCAGCAGGCGTGACAGCCAGCCGGCGACATACAGGCCGAGCGCGAAACAGCCGTGGTTGACCGGGCTGCGCACGCGCGCGGCGGCGGGATTGGGCGTCCGGCTCGCGGCAATGCCGGCGCCCATGCCGGGCTGCATCAGCAGAAACGGCGCCGCCAGCGTGCCGAACCCCACGATCAGCGCCGGGCCGAGCGCCGGTCGGCGTGTCCATTCGAGGCCCCAGATGCCGAGCAGCAGTGCGGCGAAGGTGATGCCGACCAGGTAATGTGCGGTCCAGCCGATCAGGCGCTCACCCCGCACGGCCGCCGCCGCAGCCATCGAGTCGTGGCGAAAGCGGCCTGCACGCATGTGCGCGATCCAGCGGCCGACCAGCGCGTAGTTCGGCGGTGGAACGCCGCCGAACCGATGGAGCGCTGCAGAACAAAGATCCATGACCGCTGTCGCGATCGTTCCGATCAGCATAGAGCCTGCGACGTAGTCCGTGAATGCACTCATTTCGAGCTCCTGTGCTTGCGGGTTGGAAGCGAGGAGTGCAAGGTGCCACTTCAAGTCAACTTGAGGTCAAGTGATGCAGGACTTGGATATCGCACAGGTCTCGCGCCAATCCGGCGTGCCGGCCTCGACCCTGCGGTTTTACGAGGAGAAGGGCCTGATCGCGTCGCACGGGCGGCATGGACTGCGCCGGCAGTATTCCGCCAGCGTGCTGGAGCGTCTGTCGCTGATTGCACTGGGCCGAGCGGCGGGATTCTCTCTGGACGAGATCGGGCTCATGTTCGCCGAGGGTGGGCGGCCGCGGATCGACCGGCAGCTTCTCGCGGACAAGGCCGAGGAACTGGACAGAACCATTCGCAGGATGATCGCCATGCGCAATGGCTTGCGGCATGCCGCGGTCTGCCCGGCGCCGAGCCACAGCGAATGTCCGACTTTCCAACGCCTGTTGCGCGCTGCGTCGTCGGGACGAATGGGAACGCCGCCGAAGACGGGCCGGTGATGCGCGTTCGCAAGGAACGCCCATCACCGGCGAAGTGCTCCTCGCTCAGGTCGCGAACTGCCAGCCCAGTCTCAGCCAGGCCTGGCGTCCCGGCTCGTTGACGCGCGTCAGCACCGGATAGCCCGGCACCGCGCCGGCGGAGCGGCTCAGGTGTTCGGCGTAGGCGCGATCCAACAGGTTATCGACGCCGAGAATGACGCTCAGGCCTTCGAGACCACGCCAGCCGGCGTGCAGCGCGAGCGTGCCGTAGCCCGGTGTCGTGCCGACGTCCTGGCCGACGATGTTGCCGTAGCCGATCTGCACGCGGTCCTGCCGGTCGGCGACACGCCAGACCGCGCCGGCGGCCCACGCGCTGCGCTGCCAGTCGAGCGTGAGCCGGCCTTCGAGCGGCGGTGTCTGCGCCAGCGCGGTGCCGTCGCTGCGGTTCTCGCCGTGCACCCAGGACAGCGCGGTACCGACGCGCCAGTCGGCGCCGAGCGCGCGGCTCAGTTCCGCCTCGCCGCCCCAGCGGCGTGCATCGATGTTGCGCGCGGTGCGGTCGCTGCGCGTGAGGATGTAGTCGTCGATCCGGCTGTAGAACAGCGCAAGGCTGCCGCGCCAGTGCCCGGCCTCGCGCAGGACACCCAGGTCGATCTCGCTGTTGCGTTCCGGCTGCAGATCGAAGGCGTTGTAGCTGATGCGTTCCCAGTAGTCGGCCGGGCGCTGCGCGTGACCGATGCCGGCGTAGGCCGTGTAGGGGCCGCGGTCGGCCTCGACGCGGGCAAAGCCGCTGAACAGGTCGTCACGATGTGTGTCGCCGGCGAAATCGCCGCTGGTCAGGCGGTTGTCGGCGACGTAGTGGTCATAGCGCAGCCCGCCGACCAGGCGCCGGTCGCTCGCATACGTCCAGGTCGATTCCGCGAACAGGCCGCTGATCCGCGCGTCCATGTCCGGCGTGCGTGGCAGCGACCGGTAGTCCGGTTCGCCCATCATCGACATCGCGCTGCGCACGCGGTGCGCATCGGCGCGATGGTCGGCACCGACCGTGACGGCCAGCGACGGGCTGGGTGCCAGATCGATGCTGGCGCGCAGGCCCCAGGTCTCGCGGTCCGGGTTGGACACCATCGCCATCGTGCCCGGTGCGCGCGTGCGCAGGCTGTAGTTGTCCATGACGTGATCGACGGCATTGCGATAGACCTCGGCCTCTGCCTGTTCGGCGTGCGCGAACGGCTGCGCGATCGCGTAACGCAGGAACAGGCCGTCGCGTTCGAACATCACGCCGTCCATCGCACGGTCGGCGTAGGCGGCTTCGCCATCGGAACGTTCGGCGCCGAGCGTCAGTCGCTGGTCGGCAGTCGGCGTCCAGTTGGCGCTGGTGCGGATGTTCCAGCGCCGGTACGCGCTGTGCACGTCCTGGCCGTCGCCGTCCGCGTAGTCGCCCATCTGCGCGTGACTGCCGTCGATGCGCAGGCCGCCGGTCTGGTTCTGCCAACGCGCACTGCCGGCCGTGTCGTTGCGGCCGAAGCTGCCGGCGACACCGCTGAAGCGGACCGCGCTGCCGGTCTGAGGGGCGTCGTGCTCGAAGCGCACGACGCCGGCGAGGTTGCCGTTGCCGTGGCGCACGGTCTGCGGACCCTTGACGATTACCACTTCGTCGAAGGTCTCGGGATACAGATAGGCGGTCGGCGGGTCCATGCGCATGCCGCAACCGCCGTACAACTCCTGGCCGTCGCTGAGGATCGTCAGGCGCGAGCCTGCGAGTCCGCGCAGCACCAGGTCGCCATCGGTGCCGCCCTTGCGGATTAGATTGAAACCCGGGATGTTGCGCAGGAAGCTGGCGCCGTCGGCAGCCGGCAGCGGTTGCTGCGGGATCGTCGGGTCGAGGCGGATCGTCAGCGGCGCGCGCGTCTCCGGCGCGGTGACGACGATCGGGTCGAGTCGCTGCGGTTCGGGACCGCCGTCCGCGGTGGCTTCGGTCGAGGGCGCCGGCTCGGCAGCCGGTTCGGCATGCGCCGCGATCGCGGCAAGGAGACAGGCGAGCGCGAACCCGCCGGGGAAGACATGACGCATGGGATGACTCCGGCGCCGGACGCGGTACGCGGTCCGGCGCGCTCGAAAAATGGGAGAAGTGACGCGAACGCGGGAGTCAGCGCGTCGCGGGTGGGCCGCGGCTGGGCGGCAGCAGGACACCGCGCACCGGCACGTCGGCCGGCGCCGTCGGCGGGCGCGGGACACTGGCCACCGGGATGACCGGCAGCCTAGCCGCTGCCGGAGGGGGCACCGCGACGCTGCAGCCCAGCGCGCATTGCGTGCACTCCGGCTGTGCGGCGCGGTCGAGACGGTCCAGCGGCAGGCGCAGTTCCGGCGGCAGCTGCCGCAGCAGCGCAGCGGACCGGCCGGTACTGCCATCGCCGCAGAACGTGCCGCTGCCCATGCGGGCGTGCAGCGTGCCCAGCCACAGCTGCGCCAGCGCCGCCCACAGGGCGAGCAGGGACAGCAGCCGGCGGGTGCGCAGGTTGTGCATCGGCGCGCGATTATCGCCGATACTCCGGGGAGTTCCTACTGATGCGGATCAGCTCGCCGCCAGCGCGCGGTCCGGGAAGTCGGAGAACACGCCATCCACGCCGAGTTCATAGAGCAGGCGCAGTGCGGCCGGGTCGTTGACGGTATAGACGTTGAGCTGTCGGCCGCGGGCATGCGCGTCGGCGACCAGACGCGCATCAACGAACTCGGCGGAGATGTTGAGCGACTGCGCGCCGAGCTCGGCGGTCAGCCCGGCCCAATCCAGCGGCACGCCACAGTACAGCACGCCCAGCGGCACCTCCGGCAGCAGCTGCTTGAACTCCCACAGCTCCGGCAGGTGGAAGGAGGACACCTGCAGCCGCTCCGGCGCCCAGCCGTCGGCGAGGTACTCGCGCAGGCAGGCGGCGACCGCGGCGGCGCAGCCGTCCCAGGACTTGAGTTCGATGTTGACGCTCACACGCTGCTCGATCAGGTCCAGCGCCTCCGGCAGCGTCGGGATGTGCTCGCCGCGGCCGGCATCGAGCCGGCGCAGCGCCGCGGCCGAGTGGGCGCGCAGCAGGCCGCGGCCGTTGGTCGTGCGATCGAGCGTCAGGTCGTGCATCAGCCACAGCTCGCCGGCGTGGTGCTGGATGTCGATCTCGATCCAGTGCGCGCCCAGACGGATCGCCGTGTCGATCGACAGCAGCGTGTTTTCGGGCGCATGGCCGGCGGCGCCGCGGTGGCCGATCACGGTGAACGGCTTTCTTGCGGTGTTTGCGGCTGGCGTGCTCATGGCGGCTCCGGGGCGATCCGACGCTGCCAGATTACTCCGGATCGCGCCGCCTTACGCCGGTTCCGTCACCTGCAGGATCTTCATCGCGTTGGTGCCGCCGGAACCGGTACCGTCCCCCTTGGTCAGCAGCACGCGATCGCCGGCCGCGAGCGAGCCGCGGTCGCGCAGCGTCACGATCGCCAGCTCGGCATCGTTGGCCCCGACGTGGTTGGCGCGCCCGAACGGCACCGGCGAGACGCCGCGGCACAGGGCCATGCGCCGACGTGTCTTTTCATGCGGCGTCAGCGCGTAGATCGGGATCTGCGTGTCGGTGCGCGACATCATCAGCGCAGTCGCGCCGGATTCGGTCAGCGCGACGATCGCACGCGCGTGCATCTGCTGCGCGGTCCAGGCCGTGGCCATCGCGATCGCCTCGTCGGTGCGCTGGAAGTGCGTGGCGATGCGGCGCACGTCGCGCTGCGGCAGGTTCTGCATGCTCGATTCGGCGCCGATGCAGACGCGCGCCATCGCCTGCACGACCTTCACCGGATACTTGCCGGACGCGGTCTCGGCCGACAGCATCACCGCATCGGTGCCGTCCATCACCGCATTGGCGACGTCGAGCACCTCGGCGCGGGTCGGGATCGGACTGGTGATCATCGACTCCATCATCTGCGTCGCGGTGATCGCCATTTTGTTCTGCTCGCGCGCCTCGGCGATGATGCGCTTCTGCCAGCCCGGCAGCTCGGCGTCGCCGATCTCCACGCCCAGATCACCGCGCGCGACCATCACCACGTCGCTGGCGGCGATCAGCTCGCGCAGCACCGGCAGCGCCTCGGCGCGCTCGATCTTGGCGACCAGTGCGGCGTCGCTGCCGGCGTCGCGCACCAGAGTACGCGCCAGCTCCATGTCGGCCGCCGCGCGCGGGAACGACACGGCGATGAAGTCCACCTCCAGCGCCGCGGCGGTGCGGATGTCGGCGCGGTCCTTGTCGGTCAGCGCCGCGGCGGACAGGCCGCCGCCCTGCTTGTTGATGCCCTTGCGGTTCGACAGCATGCCGCCGACCAGTACGGTGCAGATCACGCGCGTGTCCTCGACCGCATCGACGCGCATCGCGATGGCGCCGTCGTTGAGCAGCAGCGTGTCGCCGGGCTCGACGTCGCGCGGCAGGTTCTCGTAGGCGCAGCCGACGACGGTCTCGTCGCCGGCGTTGGTGCCCAGCGCGGTGTCGAGCGTGAAGCGCGCGCCTTCCTGCAGTTCGATCGAGCCCATGGCGAAGGATTCGATGCGGATCTTCGGACCCTGCAGGTCGGCGAGGATGCCGACATCGACGCCCAGTTCGGCCGCGGCGGCGCGCACCATCTGCGCGCGCCGCGCGTGATCCTCGGCCTTGCCATGGGAGAAGTTCAGGCGCACGACATCGACGCCGGCAGCGAGCATGGCCTTGAGAATGCGGGGGTCGTCGGTGGCGGGGCCTAGGGTGGCGAGGATCTTGGTGCGGCGTTGCATGGGCTTCTCTCTTATAGAATCAGTTTAATCCGCGCCGGAGACCGTTGCGGCTGTGGAATCCCTCACTTCTGGGTCCAGAGGAAGCAAAATGAAGACCATCGGCACGCCCCTGAACGCCGGCGCCACGCGCCTGCTGCTGCTCGGCAGCGGCGAGCTGGGCAAGGAAGTGGTCATCGAGGCGCAGCGCCTGGGTATCGAGTGCATCGCCGTGGATCGCTATGCGCATGCGCCGGCGATGCAGGTCGCGCACCGTTCGCATGTGATCGCGATGCTGGACGGCGCCGAGCTGCGCCGCGTCGTCGAGCTGGAGAAGCCTCACCTGATCGTCCCCGAGATCGAGGCGATCCACACACCGACGCTGCTCGAACTGGAGCAGGAGGGCTACACCGTCATCCCGACCGCGCGCGCCGCGCGGCTGACGATGGACCGCGAGGGCATCCGCCGGCTCGCTGCCGAGGAACTGGGTCTGCCGACCTCGCGCTACCGCTTCGCCGGCAGTCTGGATGAGTACCGCGAGGCGGTGCGCACGATCGGCCTGCCCTGCGTGGTCAAACCGGTCATGTCCTCATCCGGCAAGGGGCAGTCCACGGTCAGGACCGAAGCCGACATCCAGAAGGCCTGGGACTATGCGCAGTCGGGCGGGCGCGCCGGCGCCGGCCGGGTGATCGTCGAGGGCTTCGTCGATTTCGACTACGAGATCACGCTGCTGACGGTGCGCCACGGAGGCGGGACATCCTTCTGCGCGCCGATCGGGCATCTGCAGATCGACGGCGACTACCGCGAATCCTGGCAGCCGCAGCCGATGCGCGCAGCCGCGCTGCGCGAGGCCGAGGACATCGCGCGCAGGGTGACCGACGCACTCGGCGGGCGCGGCCTCTTCGGGGTCGAGCTTTTTGTCAAAGGCGACAAGGCCATATTCTCCGAAGTCTCGCCGCGGCCGCACGACACCGGCCTGGTGACGCTGATCTCGCAGGATCTGTCCGAGTTCGCGCTGCACGTGCGCGCGATCCTGGGCCTGCCGATCCCGGCCATCCGCCAGCACGGCCCGGCGGCCTCCTGCGCGATCCTGCTCGAAGGCGACCGCAAGGCGCCCGAGTACGCCGGTGTCGCCGAGGCGCTGGCGGAGCCGGATACGGCGTTGCGCCTGTTCGGCAAGCCGGAGATCGCCGGCAAGCGGCGCATGGGCGTGGCGCTGGCGCTGGACGAGTCGATCGACGCGGCGCGCGCCAGGGCGCGGCGCGCGGCGGCGGCCGTGCGCGTGCAGTGACGGGCCTGAAAATGCGCTGAAACAGGGGTTCGCGTACAATCCGCGCCCTTTTGCACGTCCTGTGCAAGCCGTCGCCGTCCCTGGCGACGACTGTCAAGCGGGGCAGCGAAGCTGCCCCGCACTCGTTTGTGGTAGCGCTATGAGCATCCAGAATCTTCGCAACATCGCCATCATCGCTCACGTCGATCATGGCAAGACCACCCTCGTGGACAAGCTGCTGCGCCAGTCGCAGACACTCGATGCGCGCGAGCAGCTCGGCGAGCGCATCATGGACTCCAACGATCTGGAGCGCGAGCGCGGCATCACGATCCTGGCGAAGAACACCGCGATCCGCTGGACCGACCAGCGCAGCGGCACGGAATACCGCATCAACATCGTCGATACGCCCGGACACGCCGACTTCGGCGGCGAGGTCGAGCGCGTGCTGTCGATGGTCGATTCGGTGCTGCTGCTGGTCGATTCGGTCGATGGCCCGATGCCGCAGACGCGCTTCGTCACGCAGAAGGCCTTCAACATGGGCCTCAAGCCGATCGTCGTGCTCAACAAGATCGACCGTCCCGGCGCGCGGCCGGACTGGGTCGTCGATCAGGTGTTCGAACTGTTCGACCGCCTCGGCGCGACCGACGAGCAGCTCGACTTCCCGTTCATCTACGCTTCGGGTCTGAACGGCTACGCCGGCCACTCGGCAGACGTGCGCGAAGGCGACATGACGCCGCTGTTCCAGACCATCGTCGACAAGGTGCCGGCGCCGGATGTGGACACCGAAGGCCCATTCCAGATGCAGATCACCTCGCTGGCGTATTCGAGCTATGTCGGCGTGATCGGCACCGGCCGCATCAAGCGCGGCCGCATCAAGACCAACACACCGGTGTCGGTCGTCAGCCGGGACGGCTCGGTGCGTCAGGGTCGGGTGTTGCAGGTGCTCGGTTTCATGGGCCTGGACAAGATCGAAGTGCCGGAGGCCCAGGCCGGCGACATCGTCGCGATCACCGGCATCGAGGAGCTGGGCATCTCGGAGACGGTCTGCGACGCCAAGGTGCCGGAAGGCCTGCCTTCGCTGCAGGTGGACGAGCCGACGATGAGCATGATCTTCGAGGTCAACAAGTCGCCGTTCGCCGGCAAGGAAGGCAAGTTCGTCACCTCGCGCCAGATCGGCGACCGTCTGCAGCGCGAGCTGCGCACCAATGTCGCGCTGCGCGTCGAGCCGGGCGAGTCCCCGGACCAGTTCCGTGTCTCCGGCCGCGGCCTGCTGCACCTGGGCATCCTGCTGGAGAACATGCGCCGCGAGGGCTACGAAGTCGCCGTCGCACGCCCGCAGGTGATCCTCAAGGAGATCGACGGCGAGATCTGCGAGCCCTATGAAACCCTGGTGGCCGATGTCGAGGAGCAGCACCAGGGCGGCGTGATCCAGGGTCTCGCCGAGCGCGGCGGGCAGATGAAGAACATGGTGCCGGACGGCAAGGGCCGGGTGCGCCTGGAGTACATCGTGCCGTCGCGTGGCCTGATCGGCTTCCAGACCCAGTTCATGACGATGACCTCGGGCACCGGGCTGCTGTTCCACAACTTCGACCACTTCGGGCCGAAGACGGAGGCCAGCGATATCGGCCAGCGCCACAACGGCGTGATGATCTCCAACGATCAGGGCAAGGTGCCGGCCTATGCGCTGTTCAACCTGCAGGAGCGCGGCAAGATGATCGCCTCGCCCGGCGACGAGGTCTATGAGGGTCAGATCGTCGGCATCCACTCGCGCGACAACGACCTCGTCGTCAATGTCCTGCGCGAGAAGAAACTGACCAACATCCGCGCCGCCGGCAGCGACGAGAACGTGATCCTCACGCCGCCGGTGCGGTTCTCGCTGGAACAGGCGCTGGAATTCATCAATGACGACGAGCTCGTCGAATTGACGCCGGAGTCGATCCGCATCCGCAAGAAGTTCCTCAAGGAACACGAGCGCAAGCGCGCCGATCGGGCGGACTGAGGATCTGTGCGCCTGCGGGTGCCGTCAGCGCGCCCGGCGCTTCCCTGAGCGCGTGGCCCGCGCGCCGCGCAGATCGCGCAGGAAATCCGCGCGCCATTTCGCGGCGTCCTGCTCGACCAGCACCGACATCATGCGCGCATGGCGGTCGCGACGCTGCGCGCGTGGCATCGACAGCGCTGTCTCCAGCGCATCGGCCACTTCGCCGCAGTCGTAGGGATTGACCAGCAAGGCAGCATCGAGCTGGGTGGCGGCACCGGCGAACCGCGACAGCACGAGGACGCCGGGATCTTCCGGATCCTGCGCGGCAACGAATTCCTTGGCCACCAGATTCATGCCGTCGCGCAACGGCGTGACCAGACCGATACGACTGGCTCGATACAAACCCGCCAAGGTTCGGCGCGGGAGGGGGCGGTTCAGGTAGCGCACCGGCGTCCAGTCGAACTGCGCGAAGCGTCCATTGACCTGGGCCGCGGCGGATTCGAGCGCGTGGCGGAAATCGTCGTAGGCCTTCAGCTGGTGGCGGGAGAGCGGCGCGATCTGGAGGAACTCCACTCGGCTGCGGGTGTGCGGGTGACGATCGAACAGCGCCTCGACTGCATGAACGCGCCGCAACAGCCCCTTGCTGTAGTCGAGGCGGTCCACCCCGATGATCTGGGCGCGCCCGTGCAACGCATCCCGCATGCGCCGGAACTCGCGGGCGCCGGCGGGCGAGGTCGAGAGCGCATGGAACTGACGCGCGTCGATGCCGATGGGGTAGGCGCCGGCCTGCACGCTCTGCCCGTGGGCTTCAACGGTGTGATCGCTGATCCAGCCTCCATTGTGGGCAATACAGTGCTGGAACTGCAGCCGGTCGTGCTGGGTCTGGAAGCCGACGAGGTCATAGTCGAGCATCCAGTGCAGCAGGGCTTCGTGTTCCGGCAACGCATCCAGCAGATCCGGTGGCGGGAATGGAATATGCAGGAAGAACCCGATCCGCTGGCGCACGCCGAGAGCGCGCAGCTCGTGAGCCAGCGGAATCAGGTGATAGTCGTGGACCCAGATGAGATCGTCGGGACGCAGCAAGGGCGCCAGCGCCTGTGCAAAGCGGCGGTTGACCTGGCGGTAGGCGTCGAAATGCGTGCGTTCAAACTGGATCAGGTCGGGGCGGAAATGGCAGATCGGCCAGAGGCAGCCGTTGGCGTAGCCGGAGTAGTAACCCTGGAACTCGTCGACCGGCAGATTGAGCGTCGCCAGCGTGAAGCCGTCCTCCGCAACGACTTCGGGCTTGCGCGTGCCGCTGCGCGCGGTCTTGCCGCTGAAGCCGAACCACAGGCCGCCGCTGTCACGCAGCGCTTCGATCAGCGCGACCGCGAGACCGCCGGTGCTGGCCGCCTCGCGTGTCGACCCCACGCGATTCGACACCACGACGAGGCGACTCACACTACGTCCTCCCAGCGCCCGGACAAGCGCATCGCCGCGTTGATGATGCCGACCATCGAATAGGTCTGCGGGAAATTCCCCCAGAGCTCGTTGTTGCGCGGATCCACATCCTCGGACAGCAAGCCGAGCGGATTGCGGCAGGCCAGCATGCCCTCGAACAGTTCGCGCGCCTCCTGTTGCCGGCCCAGCCGTGCCAGCGCGTCGATGTACCAGAAGGTGCAGATGTTGAAGGCGGTGGTCGGTTCGCCGAAGTCGTCGGCGGCGGCGTAGCGGAACAGGTGTGTGCCGCGGCGCAGGCGACGCTCGATCTGCGCGACGGTGCCGGCAAAGCGCGGGTCGCGGGCCGGCAGGAAGCCGATTTCGGCCATCAGTAGCAGGCCGGCCTCGACATCCTCGCCCTCGAAGCAGTCGACGAAGCTGCCGAGCCTCGGATTCCACGCCCGGCATTCGATCGCATTGCGGATCTCGGTGCTGCGCGCCAGCCAATCCGCGGCCTCCTGCTCGCGTCCAAGATGGCGGGCGATCCGCGCCAGCCGGTCGCAGGCGCCCCAGCACATCAACGCTGAGGATGTGTGGACGCGGGCCCGCGTGCGCAGCTCCCACATGCCGGCATCAGGTGTGGCGTAGACCTTGTGCGCCTGCAGCCCGAGGCGCTGCAGGCGCTCGAACTCGACCGCACTGCTGGGGCGCAACAGCCGGTGATCGAAGAACGACTGCGCCGCCGCGAGGATCACGTTGCCATAGACATCGTGCTGGAAGTGCTCGTGCGCCTGGTTGCCGATGCGCACCGGCCCTTGACCGCGGTAGCCGGCCAGGCTCGTCAGCTCGCGCTCCAGCAACTGCTTCTCCAGCGCAATGCCGTAGACCGGCTGCAGATGGCCGTCGGCGGAATCGCTGACGACGTTGGCGATGTAGCCCAGATACAGCTCCATCGTCTCGACTTCGGCCATCGAGTTCAGTGCCCGCACGACGAACAGCGCATCGCGCAGCCAGCAGTAGCGGTAGTCCCAGTTTCGCGACGTGGCCGCAGCTTCCGGAATGCTCGTCGTCAGCGCGGCGACGATCGCACCCGTTTCCTCGAACGTGCAGAGCTTGAGGGTGATCGCCGCGCGGATCACGGCATCCTGCCACTCCAGCGGCAAGGCCAGACGCCGGGTCCAGTCGCGCCACCAGGATTCGGTCTCCTCGTCGAAACGACGCGCGACATGATCGACCGCTTCGAGCAGCGTCTCGTCGGGTCCGAGAATCAGGTTGGTTCGGCGCTCGATCAGGAAGGGCGTCTCCGACAAGATGTAGCTGGCGGGCGCATCGGTGGTCAGACGCAGCGTGCGTTCGGGCCCGACGTAGCGCAGATGATTGCTGCCGCGGGTGATAGTCGGCGCGGTCTGGCCATAGTCGAAGCTCGGCCGGATGCGGACGCGGATCCGGGGGCTGCCCGCCAGCGGCAGGATGCTGCGCACGATCATCTGCGGCCGGAAGCTGCGGCCGTGCATCAGAAAGCGCGGACAGAAATCCCGGACTTCCACCGCGCTGCCATCGGCTGCGAACAGGCGCGTCACCAGCATCGCGGTGTTGGGAACGTAACGCTGTTCGCTGTGCGTGTAGCCATCGAGTTCGATCGACCAGAATCCGCGGGCGGCTTCGCCGTGGTCCGTATCCACCAGCGCATGAAAGACCGGATCGCCGTCGAAACGCGGCAGGCAGCACCAGACCAGGCGTGCCTGCGGATCGATCATTGCCGCGATGGCGCAGTTGCCGATGACGCCCAGATTGAGATGACTCATGCACGCTCCCGGTCGGGTTCATTCAAGTGCTGGACGCAGGCCTCGATCCAGTGGTGGACGGCATCGACATCGGCGCAGCGGTAGCGCGCACGGGTCTCACAGTCGCCGACCTTGATGCCGAAGCCGCCGCTGGCCTGCACCGCGGCAAAGCCATCCTCGTCGGTGACGTCATCGCCGACGAATACCGGCCGTCGACCCTGAAACGGCGGCGCCGACGCGAGCGCGAGAATCGCCCGGCCCTTGTCGATGCCCGGTGCGCGCGCCTCGACGACCATTTTTCCGGCGATCGTGACGAGGCCATGCGTCGTGGCCAGCGCTCTCATCGCCGCGGTGCATTCCCGTGCGCGTTCCGGCGCGCTGCGAAAATGCAGGGCGACCGATGCGCCCTTGTTTTCGACGAGCAGTCGGGAGTCCGCGCCGAATCGGTCCAGCAGCGATCTGGCGACCACCGGAACCTCCGGCGAACGGTGTTCCACGCTGTCCCCGGTCGGCGTGCGTCGCAGTTCGGCGCCGTGCAGCCCCGCACCCACCAGGCGCAGCGGCGCGAGCCAGGTGTCGATGTCATCGAGTCGTCGGCCGGTGACGATGGCGACGGCGCCATCGAGATGTGTGCGCAGCGCGTCGATCAGCGCAGGCAGTTGGCGTGCGATGGTCACGGCGTCGGGATGCGGCGCGATGTCGGTCAGCGTGCCGTCAAAGTCCAGGTACAGAGCGTCGCGCGCCGACAGAAGCGGCGGCACCACGCCCGCGCTGGCGTCATGCGTCTTGGCCATGCGTGTGGGCGGGGAACAGGGTCAGACCAGACTGTAGACTCATGCGACGGATGCATCCACCCGCGCGGTGGCAACAGCATCCTTATGCGACGATCCGCGTGTCGGCAATCTCACCATTCACGGAACAGCAGGATGCCCCACATGATCCCCGTCAGGTATGTGTCAATCGTTACCGCACTGCTGTTGTCGCTCGCCGGCCCGTCCGGCCACGCCAAGGTGATCGACAGCAGCGTTTCCGGTTTCACCATTGAGAACAGCTATGTCGTCGAGGTCGATGTCGATTCGGCGTGGAAGGCGCTGGTCAACGATGTGGACCGCTGGTGGCCGCGCGACCACACCTGGTTCGGTAGCGAATCGACGCTGAGCATCGAGCCCAGGGCAGGCGGCTGCTTCTGCGAGATCGCCGGCGCGCGTCAGGTGCAGCACATGACCGTGGCCTTCGCCGATCCGGGCCGTCTGCTGCGCATGGTCGGAGGCCTCGGGCCGATGCAGGGCATGGGACTGCATGGTGCGCTGGACTGGAGTTTCGAGAAGGTCGAAGGCGGCACGCGCCTGAGCCTGCGCTACACGGTCGGCGGCTACAGTCCGACCGACCTGCGCGAGTTCGCGCCGGTGGTCGACCAGGTGCAGAACCTGCAGCTCGGCGGTCTCGCCAAGTGGCTGGAGCCGGCGCGCTGACATGGACGAACCGAATCTGCAGGGAAGGCGTATCGCGGTTCCGGAAACGCGTGAGCTCGACGTATTCGCGTCGATGCTGGAAAAGCGTGGCGCCGAGGTGTTGCGCTGCCCGCTGGTGGCGATTCGCGACGCGCCCGACCCGGCGCCGGTGCTGGCCTGGATCCGCGCGTTCAACGCCGGTTCCTGCGACGACCTGATCCTGCTGACCGGCGAGGGTCTGCGGCGTCTGGTCGCCTGCATCGAGCGCCATGCGCCCGAGCTGCGCGCGCCCTTCGTCGCGAGCCTGGGCGCGGTGCGCATCATCGCGCGCGGCCCCAAGCCGGGACGTGCGCTGCGCGAGCTGGGGCTCAAGGCGACGCTGACCGCGGTCGAACCGACCACGCGCGGCGTGATCGAGACGCTGCTCGATCTCGATCTGAAGGGACGCAGGGTCGGTGTGCAGCTGTATGGCACCGAGCCCAACGCGCCGCTGCAGCATGCGCTGCAGGCGGCCGGCGCGACGGTGCTGACGGTCGCGCCTTATGTCTATGCCGACGCCGCCGACACGCAGCGCGTGCTCGACCTGATCGACAGGCTCGCCGCCGGCGCGCTCGATGCGATCGCCTTCACCAGCATGGCCCAGGTCGAGCGCCTGTTCCGCGTCGCCCGCGACGCCGCGCGCGAGGATGCGCTCAAATCCGGCCTGGAGCGCACGCGCGTCGCTGCGGTCGGCCCGGTGGTGTCCGATGCGCTGGCGGCGCATGGTATCGCCGTGCAGGCGATGCCGGAGAACGACTACTTCATGAAGCCGCTGATGCGCGCGCTGGCCGACGCCTTCGACACCAGCCCGTAGCGACCGGCGCGTTCAGCGGAAATCCCGCGACAAGGCGGGCAGCTCGCCGACCCAGTGCGAGCGATCGAAGAAACGCTCGGCGAGCACGTGCGTCACGTTCTGCTGGCGCTGCAGCCGGCCCTGCGCGATCAGGAATTGGCCGCCGACCACCGCTGCGCGCTGCGCCTCGATCAGCGGCGGCTTGACGATCAGGTTGACGATGCCGGTGTCGTCCTCCAGCGTCATGAACATCACGCCGTTCGCGGAACCGGGCCGCTGGCGGAACATGACGATGCCGGCGACGCGCAGCGGCGCACCGTCGGCGATCCCTGCCAGATCGGCGTTGGCGGTCACGCGCGCCTGGTGCAGGCGCGGTCGCAGCAGTGCGACCGGATGGCGGCGCAGCGTCAGCCCGGTGCTGCGGTAGTCGGCGAGGATGTCCTCGCCTTCGCTTGGCGCGGCCAGTTGCACGGCGTCGTCGGGCACGCGTGCAGCGCCGAGCACGCCGTCCAGCCTTTCCAGGCCGCGTGTCTGCCAGCGCGCGGCGTAGCGATGACCGGTCAGCGCGGCCAGCGCGTCGGCCGAGGCCAGCAGGTCCAGATCGCGCCGTGTCAGCCGCGCGCGGCGCGCGAGATCGTCAACGTCCGCAGGCGGCTGCGCCGGGCGCGCCTGCGCGATGCGCAGCGCCGCCGCGGGAGTGAAGCCGGACACCAGGCGCAGGCCGAGCCGGAGCGCGGGCCTGCCGTCGTCGCCGCGCTCCAGCGTGCAATCCCAGTCGCTGTGCAGGACGTCGATCGGTCGCACCGCGACGCGCATGCGCCGCGCCTCGGCGACCAGCATCGATGGCGGATAGAAACCCATCGGCTGCGCATTGATCAGCGCGCAGAAGAATGCCGCCGGGTAGTGGCATTTCAGGTACGCCGAGGCATAGGCCAGCAGCGCGAAGCTCGCCGCATGGCTCTCGGGAAATCCGTAGGAGCCGAAGCCGAGGATCTGCCGGTAGATGCGGTCGGCGAACTCGGCCGTGTAGCCGTTCTTCGCCATGCCGTCCTTGAGTCGGCGTTCCCACTTCTCCAAACCGCCGCTGCGCTTCCACGCTGCCATCGAGCGGCGCAGCTGGTCGGCCTCGCCGGGCGTGAAGCCGGCGGCGACCACGGCGATGCGCATCACCTGTTCCTGGAAGATCGGCACGCCGTGGGTGCGTTCGAGCACCTTGCGCAGCGCTTCGCTGGCATACGTGATCGGAGCGCTGGACAGGCGCGCGTCCAGATAGGGATGCACCATGCCGCCCTGGATCGGCCCGGGGCGCACGATCGCGACCTGCACGGTGAGATCGTAGAGATTCGCCGGCTTGAGCCGCGGCAGCATCGACATCTGCGCGCGCGACTCGATCTGGAACACGCCGACGGTCTCGGCGCGCCGGATCATCGCGTAGGTGGCGGCATCGTCCGGCGGGATCGTGCGCAGTGCGAGCGCCGTGCCATCGTACGCGCGCAGCAGCTCGAAGCTGCGGCGCAGCGCGGACAGCATGCCCAGCGCGAGCACATCGACCTTGAGCAGGCCCAGCGCTTCCAGATCGTCCTTGTCCCACTGGATGATCGTGCGCTCCGGCATCGCCGCGTTCTCGACCGGCACCAGCTCGTGCAGCGGCGCATCCGAGATCACGAAGCCGCCGACGTGCTGTGACAGATGACGCGGAAAGCCGATCAAGCTGCGCGCGAGCCGCAGCCACACGCGGATCTGCGGCGCATCCGGATCGACGCCGGCGGCGCGCAGGCGCTCGGGCAGGTCGTCGGGCTCGTCCCACCAGGCCAGCGAGCGGGTGACGCGATCGACGACCTCGGCGCCGATGTCGAGTGCGCGGCCGACGTCGCGCAGCGCCGAGCGCGGCTGGTAGCGGATCACCGTCGCGGCGAGCGCCGCACGCTCGCGGCCGTACTTTTCATAGACGTACTGGATCACCTCCTCGCGGCGCTCGTGCTCGAAATCGACGTCGATGTCCGGCGGCTCGTCGCGTTCGATCGAGACGAAGCGCTCGAACAGCAGATCGGTGAAGCCGGGCGAGACTTCGGTGATGCCCAGCGTGTAGCAGACCGCCGAGTTCGCGGCGCTGCCGCGGCCCTGGCAGAGGATGCCGCGTCTCTTGGCGAACTGGACGATGTCATGGACCGTCAGGAAGAACGCTTCGTAGTGCTTCTGCGCGATCAGCGCGAGTTCCTTCTCGATGATCGCGTGAACGTCCGGCGGACAGCCGGCGGGCCAGCGGTCGGGGATGTGGCGCTCGACGAGTGTGCGCAGCCAGCTCGCCGGGGTGTGGCCGGGTTCGACGATCTCCTTCGGGTATTCGTACCTCAGCTCGCCGAGCCGGAACGTGCAGCGCTCGGCCACCGCCAGCGTCTCGCGCAGCAACTCCGGCGGATACAGTGTGGCCAGGTCGTCGAGGGGACGGAGATGGCGTTCGCCGTTGGCGAACAACCGATGGCCGCAGCGCTGCACCGGCAGGTGGTGGCGCAGCGCGGTCAGCACGTCCTGCAGCACGCGGCGTTCGCGCCGGTGCATGTGTACGTCGCCGGCGGCCACCAGCGGCACGCCGAAGCGGCGGGAATGATCGCGCAGCCGCTGCAGCTTCGCGGCGTCGTTGCCGTCGCGGTGCAGTTCGACCGCGATCCACAGGCGCTGCGGGTAACGTTCGCGCAGCCAGACCAGTTCCTCGATGTCGCCGGGCCCGCGCGGAATCCACAGCGCGCAGGTGTCGGCAGTGCCGTCGGCGAAATCGCTGCGGTCGAGGCGATATTCGCCCTTGGTGGCGTTGCGGCGCCCGCGCGTGATCGCCGCGCAGAGGCCGGCATAGCCACGCTGCGTCTGCGCGAGCAGCACGACCTTCGGGCCATCGGCCAGCGTGAACTCGCTGCCGGTCAGCAGTGGCCAGTGCGTTGCTCCGAGTTCGCGGGCCTGCTGCCAGGCGCGCACGACGCCGGCCATCGAGCATTCGTCGGTGATGGCCAGCCCGCTGTAGCCGAGCGCGAGCGCGTGCTCGACCAGTTCCCCGGGCATCGACGCGCCGCGCTGGAAGCTGAAGGCCGACAGCGCGTGCAGCTCGACGTATTCCGGGTGCTTCGTCACGCCCACCAGCCATGCAGATACCAGCGATTGCTGGCGTGATCGCGGAACACCCAGGCGCACGCGTTCTGCCACTCGATCGTGTGGTAGTCGCGTCGCGCATCGGCGCCGTCCCACCAGCCGCTCTCGATGCGTTCGGGCTCGCCGATGCCGGTGGGGACGATCGGCAGCGGCTGCGGCTGTGGCAGCAGCCACAGGGGGCGAGGGATCGTACTTGGCGACCATGTGTCGCCCCGATCCCGAGCGCCCGGCCATGGATGGCCGGGCCGGGGGCTGGAGAGGGCATTGCCGTCGGGCCAGGGATGGCCAGGATGCGCCCGCAGGATGGGCTGAGCGGAGCGATGGCCCGCGTGGCGGCTGCGCGGGTGCTCGGCCCGTCCCGAGCAAACGTCGTGACGTGCGCAGGCCCGCTCCGGCCGGTGGTCTTCGACTGCGGTCGGTGTCCACAGGGCGCTTTCGCCCAGGCGCGCGAGCAGGCGTTCGACGGTTTCGTTCCACTGCAGCTGCCGCTGGACGTCGCCGTCGAACAGCTCGGCCTGGCCGCTGGCGACCGGACCGAGATCGTCGGCGCGCAGCAGCAGCGCGCGCACCGGCGCGGACAGCGGCGCGCGGTTCAGGCGTTCGCGCAGCGCATCGAAGATGCGGTTGCCGTCGCGATGTGCCGACAGGAAGCGCAGGGTGAAGGCGCTGCGCCGGCGCCGTCCATGTTCGCAGCACAGTTCGAGGCTGCGCAGCCCGGTGTCGCGGGCGCGCAGCCAGGCTTGCAGCTCCATGCTGATGCGCCGCAGCGGGAACAGCAGGCCTTCGAGCTGCTCGACTTCGCCGGCCAGATCGAAGCGCCGGCGAAACTGCGGTGGTGGCGTGAGCCCGCGCACCGGATCGGGTGCGAGGCCGCGCAGGCGGTCGAGTTCGAGCAGGGCTTCGGCGCCGAAGCGGCGCGCGAAGCCGGCGCGCGGCAGCGCGAACAGGTCGCCGAGACGGCGCAGGCCGACGCCGTGCAGCGCATCGAGCTGTGCCTGTGGCCACGCAAGCAGGGATACCGGCAGCTGCTCCAGCCGCGCTCGAAGGTCTTCGGATGCAAGCACCGGTTCGGCGATGCCCGCGCAGGCCAGCAGCGCCGCGGCGGTGCGCGTCGGTGCGATGCCCAACTGCGCGGATTGCTGCAGCCCGGCGAGGTCGGCACGGAGGCGTGCACACAGGGACTCGATGCCGCCGAACAGGCGCAGGCTCGCGCCGATCTCGATCCAGACGCAGGCCCGTGGTGCGCGTCCCGGTTCCGGCAGTTCACGAATCTCGGTGGCGACCGGACTGCCATAGCGATACAGGCCCTGCGCGAGCGCGCGCAGCGCAGCGCGCTCGGCTGCCGGCTTGCGCGGATGCGCGCGCAGCGCGGGGCAGCGCGCCAGGGCATCGCCGAGCGCGAGGCCGACCGGCAGGCCGGCGCCCGCAGTGATCAGCCAGCGCCGGGCGCCGCGGCTGTCGGTGACGGCATCGAGCGGATCGTGGAGCCCCTGGGCCTCCGCGGGCAGTTGCGGCAGATGCAGGCACAGCCAGAGCATGGCCGCATGCTCATTGCCCGAGCGCGTAGCGTCCCGGCGGGCGGGCGCCACGGCACTTCAGCACGTCGATCTGCGTCGCGCCGGCATGGCGCGCGATGCGCAGACGCAGCGCGGCGACCGAGTGCTCGCGTTCTGCCGCCGGCGGCCGGAACAGCAGGGCCACGCCGCCGCCGCGTTCGGCGGCGAGCTGCAGCCGGCGCAGCGCCGTCGTGGCGATCGACGCGCACCACAGCAGGACCGCGCCGGCGCCGGCATGCAACAGCTGCTCGCCCGCCCACAGCCGCTCGGCATCGCTGGCGGGTTCGACCACGAGCAGCTGCGGCAGGTGCACGCCGGCCGCGGCCAGGGCCGGGGCATGCGGACGGCAGGGCGGTGCGACGAACGCAGCGTGATGTCCGGCGCCGGTCAGGCGTGCCAGCAGCGGCAGCACCAGGGTCAGCTCGCCGACGCCCGGATGCGGGTGCAGGATTTCGCTGAGTGCGCCCAGCGGCCAGCCGCCGCCGGGCAGCACGGCGTCGAGCGCGGCGTGGCCGGTCGCTTCCGCGCGCAGCGCTGCCGCGGCCGACCCCCGCCACAGGCGCGGGTCGGACGGGACGGCGAGGGTGGCCGCGCCGGGGTTCACGCCGCCGCCGAATCCTGCGGCGCGCGGATCGGCGCCGGTGACGGGCCGCCGAAGCCGCCGGTGCGCAGCAGGCCGACGGCGCGGCCTTCGATGACCAGTTCCTGGCGCGTCAGGTCGATGCGGATCGGCGCGAAATCCGGGTTCGCCGGCAGCAGGCGCACCACATCGCCCTTGCGCTCGAAGCGCTTGACGGTGACGTCCTCGCCCAGGCGCGCGACGACGATCTCGCCGTTCTGCGCGGTCTGGATGCGCTGCACCGCGAGCAGGTCGCCCGGCAGGATGCCGGCGTCGCGCATCGACCAGCCCTGCACGCGCAGCAGGAAATCCGGCTGTGGATGGAACAGATTGCGGTCGAGCTTGTAGTACGCCTCGATGCACTCCTGCGCCAGGATCGGGCTGCCTGCGGCGACGCGGCCGATCAGCGGCAGTCCGTCCGCATCATTCGCGGGTTCGCCTGCTTCGGGCGGGTGGCCGAGCACGCGGATGCCGCGCGAGGCGCCGGGCAGCAGCTCGATCGCCTGCTTGCGCGCCAGTGCGCGCAGGTGGTCTTCGGCCGCGGTCAGCGAGCGGAAACCGAAGGCCGCGACGATCTCGGCGCGCGTCGGCGGCAGACCCCGATCGCTGATGTGGCGGCGGATGAAGTCGAGAATCTCGGCTTGGCGGGGGGTCAGCGGGTCCAAGGCAGGCTCCGGAGGACTGTATATGCATACAGTTATCCAGACCCCGGCGAGCTGTCAATACAGGGTGCTGTCTCATTTGAAATGGTTCTATGAGAACAGCCTGCCGTCAGATCGACGAGCTGCGTCACGTCACGGACACGATCGCGGGGGCGCATGCGCCCGGTCTTTTCGTTTCTGGGGTGGTGCCCGGAGCGGGACTCGAACCCGCAACCTGTCGCTGATCTGGCGAAGCAGTCCCGGGGGACTGATCGGCTTATAAGGCCGCTGCTCTACCGTTGAGCTATCCGGGCGTGAGCGTGCACGCCTGCGGATATCAAGAAGCCGTTGGTGAAGATGAGCATGGCGACGAGCTTCACACGCCGGGCCGGTGGGAGACAAGGGGCGCCGCCTTCCCGTAAACCTCCCCTGATGTCGGACACCCTGCGGACCGGCCGGGTGCTACTGTCGGCAATGCCTTCCTGTGGATCACGAGGAGTCAGTCATGCAGGACGATCCGGATCGCGGGCCGATGTATCACGACGGGATGCGGCAGTTGCAGGATGCGCGCGACACGCGCAGGCTCGCGGACCGTCTGGCGCAGGTCACCCTGCGCAGCGCGTTCACCGACGAAGACCGCGCCTTCATCGAACGATGCGCGATGTTCTTCATCGCCACGGCGGACGACCACGGCCGTCCCGACTGTTCCTACAAGGGCGGCCTGCCCGGCTTCGTGCGCGTGCTCGACGAACGCACGCTGTGCATCCCGGACTACGACGGCAACGGCATGTATCGCAGCTGGGGCAACGTGCTCGTGAATGCCCATGTCGGCCTGCTGTTCATCGACTTCGAGCGCCAGAAGCGGTTGCGCGTGAACGGTGTGGCCCGGATCAGCCGGGATGATCCGCTGCTGCCGCAGTGCCCGGGCGCGGTGTTCATGGTCCGCGTCACTGCCGAGCGCATCTTCCCGAACTGCCCGCGCTACATCCACAAGATGCAGCTCGTCGAACACTCCGAATACGCGCCGCGCTCCGACTACACGCCGCCGGTGCCGGCGTGGAAAGGCTTTACCGAGTTCCGCGACGCCCTGCCGGCACGCGATCGGCCGGAAGATGGGGAAGGACGGTAATGCCACCGATGCTCGGCGGCGGGAGCTGCTCCTGGCCGTGACCGCTGACAGTCTGAAGCGGCCATCCCCCATGAAATTCTCTGGTGGTTCTCATCGCGGGATTGCACCCGCGACAATCGAATAGCTGACCGCAAGCGACTTGTAGGTGCTTTCGGCGCGCTTGTCACGCGTGAGCAGTTCAACGGAATGATCGCGAGCTGCCAGTGCCACGATGGCATCGTAGATCGCCCCGCCGCCGATGCCTTGCGCGGCGCAGAGCGAGTGCGCCCGCAGGATGGTCTCCGGTTCTGGAACGAGCACCACAGGAAAGTTCTCGTCAATCAAGCGCACGGCGTCGGCCAGTTCAACGCGTGCGTCGCCGGGGAGGCGAGTGAGAACGGAGTACGTCTCGACGAGAGCGTGATGTGGCAGCGCCAGCCGCTTTCCTGCAAGTGCGGCAAGAACCGGTGCGTGGGCGTCGTGCGAGTCGATCAGGAGGGCGACGGCGACGCTGGCATCGACGGCAAAGTCGATTCCAGTCATGCGCTATCGCCGCGACTCATCAACCAGCCTGAAAACGTCGGCGTCCGAGACGCGCGTCTTCGATTTTGCAACGAGGCGGCCCTGCTGCTTTTCAAGACGCGCCGTGCGGGCACCTGGCACGACCTGGAGGCCGCGCCCGTAGAGGGACACATCGACCGTGGCGCCGGGCTTCAGTCCCAGAGCATCGCGAAGCGGCTTGGGTACGACGATCCGGCCTACGGAATCAATCTTGGTCTCCAAAGGGAATAAGCTACCAACGGATTCCCAGGCCGGGCAATCGTCCGCCTCTGTCACTAAGCGGGGGTCATCGTGCTGCCCTCGTCTGCGTGCACCCTCGTCGGCAGACGGCAGACCTGAACGGGGAGCCCGTTGAACGCCGCCACGCCCGTTGTGGGCGGCAGGATCAGGTGCGCGTGCTTGGTGGTCTCGTTGAGGTAGCAGTCGATCGAAACCATGAACTCCAGGCCAGCCAGCGCCCTTTCCAGCGCCGGGCCGTTGGGCGTGGACAGCACCGGGTTGCCGGCAAGGGTGACGAAGGCCTTACATCGCCTCGCACAGGTGGCAGGTGCGGTAATGGTTCTGTGTCGTCGCGCTCATCGGCTTCTCCCCGGTCAGCCCGGAGGATGATAGACCGCTGGGGGTCACCCGATACGTTTCACTGCGCGAACTTCCGCGGGTGGACGGGCGTGCCTCGCGCAGCGCCGCCGGATCACCGCGCGATCATCGAGTACCCGAAGACGCTGTGACGTTCTCCCGCTCCCCTTCATGCGTGGCGGAGAGTGGGGCTATCGGAGTTGACGCCGCGACTCGCGGTACGCCGTCGGCGACTGGCCTTTCCAGCGCTTGAACGCGGCGATGAAGGCGGCAGGTTCGGTGTAGCCCAGGCGCGCGGCGATCTCGGCGAGCTTCATGTGGCCGGCGGTCAGCATTTCCTCGGCGAGGGTCTGACGCACTTCGTCGAGCAGCGCGCGGAACGACGTGTTCTCTTCGTCGAGGCGCCGGCGCAGGCTGCGCACCGAGACATGCAGCTCGGCTGCGACATCGTCGAGCGAGGGCATGTCCGCCGGATTGCGCAGCAGGCGGTCGCGGATCTGGCCCGATATGCCGGAGCGCACCTGGCGTTTCGCCAGCAGCTGCCGGCACTGCTCCTCGCACAGCCGTGCCATCGTCGGATTGGCCTGCGGCAGCGGCGCGTCGAGATCCTTCGCGGGCAGCAGCACGGCATTGAGCGGTGCGTCGAACGTCGGACGCACGCCGCAGAGCTTGTCGAGCCGCCACGCATAGCTCGGTCGCGGAAAGCGGAATTGCGCGGCCTTGGCCGGGAAACCGCCGGGGCGCATTTCCCAGGCGGCGTTGGCCCAGGCGGCGAAGTCGCGCTCGACCAGGAACTGGCGCAGATCGTCGGGCAGCTCGGAGTCGTCGAGCACGATCAGCAGGTCCTCGCCGCGACGTTCGAGGCGATAGCGACCGAAGGCGTAGCTCAGATCGAGGTAGCGCACCGCGAGCTCGGCGGCGCTGCGGAAGGTCGGGCTGCTGAGCAGCGTGTAGCCCCAGATGCCGTAGCTCGACAGGTGGTAGCGCAAGCCGGCGTCGAGACCCAGCCCCGGCATGTGGCCGAGCGCGGCGACGAGGTTGCGGATCAGCTGCAATTCCTGCGCGCCGGTGATCTCCGCGGCCGGATCGCCCAATTGCGCCGCATCGATGCCGGTGCCGTGCAGGCAGGCGTCGAGACCCAGGCCGCGTTCGGCCGCGAGGCGGGTGAGCAGGTGGGCGCTGACGATGGAGCGGCGGACGTCGGGTCGCATATGGCCGAAAATATTAACTCGATGGCCGGCAGCCGTATGGGTTTCGCCGGCCGGTCCCGGCAGGATGCGATCTCCGTTCCGCATCCCTTGAGACTGTCATGGCCGACGCCTTCATCTACGACCACGTGCGCACGCCGCGCGGCAGGGGCCGCGCCGACGGCGCGCTGCACGAGATCACGCCCTTGCAGCTGGGCACGCAGGTGCTGCAGGCGCTGCGCGACCGCAACCGGCTCGACACCGCGCTGGTCGATGACGTCGTCATGGGCATCGTCTCGCCGGTCGGCGAGCAGGGTGCGGTGCTGCCGCGCTCGATGGCGCTCAACGCGGGCTACGCCGAGACCGTGTCCGGCGTGCAGGTCAACCGCTTCTGCGGCTCGGGCCTGGAGGCGGTGAGCCTGGCCACCGCGCGCGTGATGTCCGGCATGGCGCCGGCGATGATCGCCGGCGGCGTCGAGTCGATGTCGCGCGTCGCGATGGGTTCCGATGGCGGCGCGTGGCCGACCGATCCGTCCTTTGCGCCGAAGGTGCATTTCGTGCCGCAGGGCATCAGCGCCGACCTGATCGCGACGCTCGACGGCTACTCGCGCGAGGACGTCGATGCCTTCGCGGTCGAGTCGCAGCGCCGCGCCGCGCAGGCCTGGGCCGAAGGCCGTTTCGAGAAATCCATCCTGCCGGTGCGCGACGTCATCGGCCAGGTGGTGCTCGACCGCGACGAGCACATCCGCCCCGGCACCACGCTCGCGGATCTCGGCAAGCTCAAGCCCGCGTTCGAGCAGATCGGCCAGATGGGCGGCTTCGACGCCGTCGCGATCCAGCGCTACCCCCAGGTCGAGACCATCCATCACGTGCACACCGGCGGCAACTCTTCCGGCATCGTCGATGGCGCCTGCGGCATGTTGATCGGCAGCAAGGCGTTCGGCGAGCAAACGGGCCTGAAAGCCCGCGCGCGCATCCGCAGCTTCGCGGCGATCGGGTCCGAGCCCTGCATCATGCTGACCGGCCCGGCGGCGGTGTCGCACAAGGCGCTCCGGCTCGCCGGCATGGGCGTGAAGGACATCGACCTGTGGGAGATCAACGAGGCCTTCGCCTCGGTGGCGCTGCGCTTCATGCGCGCCATGGGCATTCCGCACGAGCGCGTCAACGTCAACGGCGGCGCCATCGCGATGGGGCATCCGCTCGGCGCCACCGGTGCGATCATTCTCGGCACCGCGCTCGACGAGCTGGAGCGCAGCGGCAAATCCACCGCGCTGGTGACCCTGTGCGTGGGCGCCGGCATGGGCAACGCGGCGATCATCGAGCGCGTGTGACGTGTGCCGACCGCATAACTGGATGCCCGCCTGCGCGGGCATGACGGATCACTTTTCGAGAACGATCACATGGCCACTACACTGAAATTCGATATCGACCGCGACGGCATCGCCGTCCTCAGCATCGACGTGCCAGAGCGGCCGATGAACGTGCTGACGCCGGAACTGACCGCAGAGCTGAAGGCTGCCGTCGAGCGCATCGCCGCCGACGCGGACATCAGGGGCGCGATCCTCACGTCAGGCAAGCCGGGCGCCTTCATCGCCGGCGCCGATCTCAAGGATCTGGTCACCGCCTTCGACCAGGGCATCGACGCCGTCGAAGGCGCGAAGTCCTCCCAGGAGCTGTCGGCGCTGTTCCGCCGCATGGAAACCTGCGGCAAGCCCTTCGCCGCGGCGATCAACGGCCTTGCGCTCGGCGGCGGCCTCGAACTGTGCCTGGCCTGTCACCACCGCGTGCTCAGCGACGATCCCAAGGCCGTCGTCGGCCTGCCGGAAGTGCAGGTCGGCCTGCTGCCGGGCGCCGGCGGCACGCAGCGTCTGCCGCGCCTGATCGGCATTCCCAACGCGCTGCCGCTGCTGCTGCAGGGCAAGCACGTCAAGCCGGCGGAGGCGCTCAAGCTCGGCATCGTGCATGCGCTCGCGCCGGCCGCCGAGGTGCTCGCCAAGGCGCGCGAATGGCTGCTGGCGACGCCGTCCGCCGAACAACCTTGGGACAGAAAGAACTTCCGCATTCCGGGCGGCGCCGGCCCGATGGCGGCGCACGCGAACCAGACCTTCGTTGCCGGCAATGCGCTGACTTCAGCGAACACCAATGGCAACTATCCGGCACCGCACGCGATCCTGTCCTGCGTGTTCGAAGGGACACAGGTGCCGATCGACACCGGCCTGCGCATCGAGTCCAAGTACTTCGGCAGACTGCTGTCGGGCGCCGTCGCGCGCAACCTGATCCGCACGATGTTCATCAACAAGGGCGCGGCCGACAAGCTGGCCAACCGTCCCAAGGGCATCGCCAAGTCCAAGGTCACCAAGCTCGGCGTGCTCGGCGCCGGCATGATGGGCGCGGGCGTCGCCCACGTCAGCGCCCAGGCCGGCATCGAGGTCGTGCTGCTCGACTCGACGCAGGAACTCGCCGACAAGGGCAAGGCCGGCATCGCTGCGATGCAGAACAAGGAGCTCGCCAAGGGCAGGACCACGCAGGACAAGGTCGATGCGGTCCTCGGCCGCATCAAGACCACCGCGAACTACGCGGACCTCGAAGGCTGCGACCTGATCGTCGAGGCGGTGTTCGAGAAGCGCGAGATCAAGGCTGACGTGACCGCGAAGGCCGAGGCGGTGATTCCCGAGAGCGCCACGTTCGGCTCCAACACCTCGACGCTGCCGATCACCGGCCTCGCGCAGGCCTCGAAGCGGCCGAAGCAGTTCATCGGCATCCACTTCTTCTCGCCGGTCGAGAAGATGCCGCTGGTCGAGCTGATTCTCGGCGAGCAGACCAGCCAGGAGACGCTGGCCAAGGCGCTCGATTACGTCGCCCAGATCAAGAAGACGCCGATCGTCGTGCGCGACTTCCCGGGTTTCTACACCAGCCGCGTGTTCGGCACCTTCTGCTCGGAAGGCCAGAAGATGCTGCTCGACGGCATCGAGCCGGCGCTGATCGAGAACGGCGCGAAGCTCGCCGGCTTCCCGGTCGGTCCGCTCGCGGTGTCCGATGAAGTCACCATGTTCCTGCAGCAGAGTATCTACAAACAGCAGGACGCCGACGGTCTGCCGGAGAAGTACCGCGGCACGCTCGGCCGGCCGGTGGTGGACAAGATGGTCGACGAACTCAAGCGTCCGGGCCGCCGCTTCGGTGCCGGCTTCTACGACTACCCGGATGGCCAGCCCAAGAAGCTGTGGGCCGGGCTGAAGGAGGCCTTCCCGACCCGACCGCAGCAGCCCGATGTCGCCGAGATCAAGTCGCGCTTCCTGACGATCATGGCGCTGGAGACCGCGCGCTGCTTCGAGGAAGGCGTGATCGCCAATCCGATCGACGCCGACATCGGTTCGATCCTGGGTATCGGCTATCCGGCGTGGACCGGCGGCACGCTGTCCTACATCGACACGCTGGGCATCCGGGCCTTCGTCGCCGAATGCCAGCGCCTCGCTGCGACCTGGGGTCCGCGCTTCGCGCCCTCGGACTGGCTGGCCGCGCGCGCGAAGTCCGGCGAGCGCTTCTACCCGTCGGCGCAGGCGGCATGACCATGCGCGAGCCCTCGGTCATCGATGCCCCCGCACCCTGGCGGCTGCAGGGCCGGGGCTATGTGAGCCTGCTGCGCTGCCCGGCCGACCTGCTCGACGGACACAGCTTCGTGCCGGAGTCGCTGCGCGGCAAGCGCAGCCGGGCGCCCTACGCGCTGATGATGTTCGTCGATTACGCAAGCTCGCCGGTGGGTCCGTACCACGAACTGCTGTTCATCCCCGGCAGTTTCGCGTTCGAGGACGGTCGCCGGCACCTGTCGATCAGCCGCATCTTCGTCTCGACGCTGGACAGCGTCGTCAACGGCCAGCGCAACTGGGGCATTCCCAAGGATGTCGCGCAGTTCGAGGTGCGCTACGGCGATCACGGCCTCGATCGCGTCCGTGTCAGCCGCAACGGCACGTGCTTCGCCGAACTCGCCTACACGTCCTGGCCGTTGTCACTGCCGGTGGCCACCGCATTGCTGCCGGCGAGCTGGCACACGCTGGCGCAGCACGATCGCGGACAGACCTTCATCTACCGTCCGAGCGCGCGCGGCTGGATGCGGCCGGCGCGCCTGGTCGAGCGTCGCTTCGATGCGTTCGAATTCCCGGACGTCGCCAGTGCCGACGTGCTGGCCACGGTCAAGCTCACGCATTTCGACATGACCTTCCCCGCCTCGCAGATCCTGCCGCACGCGAGCGCTCGAGGCACCTGACCGGGAGCCCCCCATGCAACGCAAGCCGCTCGAACCCGAGATGGAGCTGTTCCGCGACTCGGCGCGCAGGTTCTTCCAGACCGAGATCCGCCCGCATTCGGAACGCTGGCGCGAGGCCGGCATCGTCGATCGCGAGGCCTATCTGAAAGCCGGCGCGGCCGGCTATCTGTGCATGTGGGCCGACGAGACCCATGGCGGTCTCGGCCTCAAGGATTTCCGCTACGAGCAGATCCTGATCGAGGAGAACGCTTTCCACGGCGATTCGGGCTACTTCATCACGCTGCACAGCCGCCTGGTCGCGCCGTACTTCGAGCACTTCGGCACGCCCGAACAGAAACAGCGCTTCCTGCCCGGTTTCATCCGCGGCGAGAAGATCCTCGCCATCGCGATGACCGAGCCGGACGCCGGGTCCGACCTCGCCGGCATGAAGTCGCGCGCCGAGGACAAGGGTGACCACTTCCTGCTCAACGGCTCCAAGACCTACATCTCCAACGGCATCCTCGCCGACGTCGTCATCGTCGCGGCCAAGACGCATCCCGACAATCCGCATGGCGTCACGCTGTTCATCGTCGAACGCGGCATGGCAGGTTTCGAGCGCGGCCGCAACCTGAAGAAGATGGGCATGAAGTCGCAGGACACCGCCGAACTGTTCTTCCGTGACGTGAAGATCCCGAAGGCCAACGTGCTCGGCCAGGTGCACGCCGGCTTCTACCATCTGATGAAGGGCCTGGCCGAAGAGCGCCTGATCGGTGCCTGCGGCAACATCGCCGCCGCGCGCGTGGCGATGGAGCACACCAAGAACTTCGTGCGCAACCGCAAGGTGTTCGGCAAGCCGCTGAGCAAGATGCAGAACACGCGCTTCAAGCTGGCCGCGCTGGACGCCGAGATCGAGATCGCGCAGACCTTCGTCGATCGCTGCGTCGAGGTGCACAACGAAGGCAAGCTGTCGTCCGAGGACGCGGCGCGCGCCAAGCTCTACACCAGCGAGCTCAATGGCCGTGTCGTCGATGAGGGCGTGCAGCTGCACGGCGGCGCCGGCTACATGGACGAATATCCGATCTGCCGTCTGTACCAGGACGAGCGCATTCACCGTATCCTCGGCGGCACCTCGGAGATCATGAAGGAGATCATCGCCCGCTCGATTCTCGACTGAGGCGCGGCAAGCGGAACGTCATGCCCGCGACGGCGGGCATCCAGGAACAGGCACGTTGGGCACGCCGCGCTGGATTCCCGCTTTCGCGGGAATGACACGAATGGAAGTCTTGGTTCACGTATCAGGGCCAGCGAACGCACATGGACTACACAGGCATTCTTTACGGCGTCGAAGCGCGCGTCGCGCTGATCCGCCTGAACCGGCCGCAGGCGCTCAATGCGCTGACGCCGGATCTGCTGAACGAGCTGCGCGATGCGCTCGACCGGGCCGAAGCGGACGCCGAGGTCGGCGCCGTCGTGCTCACCGGCGAGGGGCGCGGCTTCTCGTCCGGCGCGGACCTGGTGGCCAACGCCGCCAGGCCGCCGATCGGGCCGGACGGCAAACTCGACCTCGGCCTAGCGCTGGAGACCACCTACAACCCGCTGATCGAACGCATCCGCAGCCTGCGCAAGCCGGTGATCGCCGCGGTCAACGGCATGGCGGCCGGCGCCGCCGCCAACATCGCGCTGCTCTGCGACCTGACCATCGCGGCGCGCAGCGCCTACTTCCTGCAGGCCTTCGTCAACATCGGGCTGATCCCGGATGCCGGCGGTACCTGGATCCTGCCGCGCCTGGTCGGGTCGCAACGCGCGATGGGTCTGAGTCTGCTCGGCGAGCGCCTGCCGGCGGAGAAGGCACTGCAGTGGGGGATGATCTGGGACGTCGTCGATGACGATCAGCTCGTGCCGGCCGCGCTGGCGCTGGCGCGCAGGCTCGCCGAGGGTCCGGGCGTGGCGATCGAGCGCATCAAGCGCGCGATCATCCAGTCCGCCGGCAACGACCTGACGGCGCAGCTGGCCCTGGAGCGCGAACTGCAGCGCGACTGCGGGCGCACGCAGGACTTCATGGAAGGCGTGATGGCGTTCACGCAGAAACGCAAAGCCCACTTCAAGGGACGCTGACCGTGACCAAGACCCATCCGCTGCCGGCCAATCCCCTGCTCAAGGGCGTGCGCGTGCTCGACCTGTCGCGCCTGCTGCCGGGGCCGTTCTGCACGCTGTACCTCGCACAGATGGGCGCCGAGATCATCAAGATCGAGGAACCCGACGGCGGCGACTATGCGCGCGGCACGCCGGAGCTGTTCAGCCTCGTCAATCGCGGCAAGAAGTCGGTGACGCTGGACCTGCGCGCCGACGCCGATCGCGCGCGCTTCCTCGAGCTGGTGAAGACCGCCGACGTCGTCCTCGAATCCTTCCGTCCCGGCGTGATGGCGCGCTTCGGCTGCGACTACGACAGCCTGAAGAAGCTCAACCCGAAGCTGGTGTACGCCGCGCTGTCCGGCTATGGCCAGACCGGCCCGTACCGCGACTGGGCCGGCCACGACATGAACTACCTGGCGATCGCCGGCGTCGCCGACCAGATCGGCCGCGCCCACAGCGCGCCGGCGCAGTCCAACGTGCAGATCGCCGATCTCGCCGGCGGCGCGCTGACCTGCGCCGTGGGCATCCTCGCCGCCGTGATCGGCGCGCGCGCGTCCGGGCAGGGCACGATGGTCGACGTGTCGATGACCGATGGCTCGCTGGCGCTGCAGGTGCTGGCGCTGTCCACGCTGCGCGGCGAAGGCCAGCCGCCGAAGCGCGGCGCCGATCTGCTCACCGGCGCGCTGCCCAACTACACCTTCTACCGCTGTCGCGACGGCCGATACCTCGCCGTCGGCGCGCTGGAGCCGAAGTTCTTCCTCAAGCTGCTCGGCGTGCTCAAGGAGCAGATCCCGGCGCCGCTGCAGCGCGGACTCGACCGCGCCCTCGCCGGTCTGACCGGCAAGAGCAAGAAATCCACCGGCGGTGCTGAAAAGCCGAAGAACGAGGCCGGTCAGTTCGACAAGCTCAACAAGCTGTTCGGCAGTCCGCGCCAGGCGCGGATGAAAACCGCGCCGATCCGCTGGGCGCTGCAGGCGATCTTCCTGACGCGCACGCGCGACGACTGGGCGGCGCTGCTGGAGTCGCGCGACTGCTGCGTGACGCCGATCCTGTCCATCGACGAGTCGCTGAAGAACGAACACATCCGCGCGCGCGGCATGATCGAGGACGACAACGGCAAGCCGGCGTTCGCGTTCCCGGTGCGTTTCAGCGACGCGCTCGAACCCGCGCATCCGGCACCGAGTCTGGGCGCGGACAACGATGCCGTGCTGGGATTGAAGCGCTGAGATCCGGCGGGGAGCGGCTTCGGCCGCGATGAGCGAGTGCTGCGTCGCGCCCGAGACGCTCCGAGAGATCCCGGCCGGTCGCCTTCGTGGGGCTCAGATTGCCTTGTTCAGGGCCTGGACCATGCGCGTCTGCCAGCCCGGACCCGTCGCCTTCCAGCGTGAGATCGTGCTTTCCGGAATGCGCAGAGAAACCGCGCGCTTCGGTTCGCCCTCCACAGGACGTCCGCGCTTGCGCTCGATACGCTCGACCAGCTCGCCGATCTTGCGGTTCATGGTGCGGGCTTCCGTGTCGGCGTTCGCTTTGCGGCGTACTCGCGTCCAGTCACTGCGACTTTCGCCGCGCGCACGGGCAGCCTTCATTTCCTCACTGTTTGCCGAGACCATCTTTTTCGAGCCAGGCATGGTAGATCTCTCGTTCCTTTCGATTGGCCGGGCGGAAACTCACGATGCGGCAGCGGTTCTTTCCCGGCACGAAGGCCACTGACAACACGGCCAGCACCTCGAAGACGTACGCAAACGCCAGCTTGCGCGCCTCGCCTTTACGAGGGCTGTCGACGATCAGGACATAAGGGCTTTCCAGCACCAGGTCGGCGTCGGTGAAGTCGAGGCCGTGCTGGCTGAGATTGGCGAGCCGCTTGGATCTGTCCCACTCGTACTCCATTGAGTCATTCTAATTATGTATATACAAAAGTAAAGCAATGGGCCGAGGCATTCCGTTCCGTGCAGGACTCTCGCTGTATCGGGCAGGAAAGCGACTACACGGCACATCCGGCCATCGGTTAGCCTTGCCCGAAACACTGATAACGGGCCGGGGAGGCTTGAGGGGATGGACAGCGGAATCGAGGCGGCGGAAGGCTTCATCGCCCGCTGGACGGGGGTCACGGCGTCCGAACTGGCCACCTCGCAGAGCTTCCTGATCGATCTCTGCGAGCTGCTCGGCGTCGAGCGCCCGCACCCGACTCCCGAACAGGACTACATGTTCGAGCGGCCGATCAGCTTTGCGCACGCGGACGGCAGCAGCAGCGCCGGGCGCATCGATCTCTACCGCCGCGGCGCCTTCGTCCTCGAATCCAAGAAGCTGCGCAAGATCGCCGCCGGCAAGGGTCTGGACGACGCCATGCTGCGCGCGCACAGCCAGGCGCAGAACTACGCCCGCGCGCTGCCCGTTGCCGAGGGCCGGCCGCCGTTCCTGCTCGTCGTCGATGTCGGCAACCGCATCGAGATCTATGCCGAGTTCTCGTGTTCCGGCGCCACCTACACGCCGTTCCCCGACCCGCGCAGCCACAAGATCGCGCTCGCCGATCTGCGCAAGCCGGAGATTCGCGAGCGCCTGCGTCGCATCTGGCTGGATCCGAACTCGCTGGACCCGAGCCGCGAGTCGGCGCGCGTCACGCGCGAGATCGCCGCCCAGCTCGCCGAACTCGCGCGCAGCCTCGAAGCCAGCGGTCACGGTGCGGAGGCGGTCGCGCAGTTCCTGATGCGCTGCCTGTTCACGATGTTCGCGGAGGACGTCAAGCTGCTGCCGTCCGACAGCTTCCGCGACCTGCTGAGCAAGTACGCCGAGCAGCCGGACACCGCCATGCGCATGCTCGCGTAGCTCTGGCACGACATGGACCACGGCGGCTTCTCCGCCGCCATCGCCGCCGACGTGCTGCGCTTCAACGGCAAGCTGTTCAAGCATCCGGACACGCTGCCGCTGAACCGCGAACAGCTGGATCTGCTGATCCGCGCCGCGAAAGCCGACTGGAAACACGTGGAGCCGGCGATCTTCGGCACCCTGCTGGAGCGTGCGCTCACGCCCACCGAACGCCACAAGCTCGGCGCGCACTACACACCACGCGCCTATGTCGAGCGGCTGGTGCTGCCGACGGTCATCGAGCCGCTGCGCGAGGAATGGAGCGACGCGCAGGCCGCCGCGTTGACCCTGGCCGCCGAGAACAGGCGCGACGAGGCCATCGCCGAGCTGCGCCGCTACCATTATCGGCTCTGCACCGTGCGCGTGCTCGATCCAGCCTGTGGTTCCGGCAACTTTTTGTACGTGACGCTGGAACACCTCAAACGCCTCGAAGGCGAAGTGCTCAACGCGCTCGACGACATGGGCTGGCGCCAGACCGGGCTCGCGCTCGACCAGGAACGCGCCGACAGCACCAGCGCCGAGACGGTCGATCCGCACAACCTGCTCGGCATCGAGATCAACCCGCGCGCGGCGGCCATCGCGGAAGTCGTGCTGTGGATCGGCTATCTGCAATGGCATTTCCGCACCCGCGGCGACGTGCAGCCGCCGGTCCCGGTGATCCGCGACTTCCGCAACATCGACAACCGCGACGCCGTGCTCGCCTACGACCGGGTGGAGTTCGTCACCGACGAACGCGGCGTGCCGGTCACGCGCTGGGACGGACGCACGATGAAAGTCTCGCCCGTCACCGGCGAGGATATTCCCGACGACAGCGCGCGCGTGCCGCTGGAGCGTTACGTCAACCCACGCAAGGCGGAGTGGCCGGCGGCGGATTTCGTCGTCGGCAATCCGCCGTTCATCGGCAACAAGCGCATGCGCACGGCGCTGGGCGACGGCTACGTCGAAGCGCTGCGGCAGACTTGGGACGACGTGCCGGAGTCCGCGGATTTCGTCATGTACTGGTGGCATCACGCCGCGCAACTCACGGCTGCGGGGCGTGTGCAACGATTCGGCCTGATCACCACCAATTCGATTCGCCAGACCTTTAACCGCCGGGTGATCGAAGCGGCGCTGGGCGATGCACAGCATCCGCTGGCGCTGGTGTTCGCCATTCCCGATCACCCCTGGGTGGACACCGCGGACGGTGCGGCGGTGCGCATCGCGATGACGGTCGCGCAGCCGGGTTCGGCGCCGGCCGTCCTGCGCGAAGTGACCGATGAGCGCGAGCAGACCGACGGCGAGGTCGCGGTGAGCCTGCGCGAGAAGCGCGGGCGGATGTTTGCGGACCTGCAGATCGGCGCCGACGTCGCCGGCGCCGCGCCGCTGCGCGCCAATGGCCTCGTCAGCAACCGCGGCGTCATCCCGCACGGCGAGCACATGGTGATCGACGAGGCGCGGGCGCGCCTGCTAGGCCTGGGCACGGTGCCGGGACTGGAGCGGCATCTGCGCGCCTACCGCAACGGCCGCGATCTCACCCAGACGCCGCGCGGCGTGCGCGTGATCGACCTGTACGGACTGAGCGCCGAACAGGTGCGCGAGCGGTTTCCGGCGGTGTATCAGTGGCTGCTGGAACGCGTGAAGCCGGAGCGGGACGAGAACAAGGACCGCGACTTGCGAGAGAAATGGTGGCTGCATAGAAGGAACAACGAAGATCTGCGCCGATCACTCAAGGACCTTGCGAGATTCATCGCCACCGTCCAGACCGCCAAGCACCGCTTCTTCACCTTCCTCGACGCGGACATCCTGCCGGACGACAAGCTCATCGCCATCGCGTCCGACGACGCCGGCGTGCTCGGCGTGCTGTCCGCGCAGGTACACGGGATCTGGGCGCTGGCGGCGGGTGCGACGCTGGAGGACCGGCCGGTTTACAACAAGTCCACCTGCTTCGAGTGCTTTCCGTTCCCCGCCGCAACCGCCGGGCAAGCCGACCGCATCCGCGCACTCGCCGAACAGCTCGACGCGCACCGCAAACGCCAGCAGGCCGCGCATCCCGAGCTGACGCTGACCGGGATGTACAACGTGCTGGAGAAACTGCGCAGCGGCGAGCCGCTGAGCGCGAAGGAGCGGGTGATCCACGAGCAGGGGCTGGTGTCCGTGCTGCGCCAGTTGCACGACGAGCTCGACGCGGCGGTGCTGGAGGCCTACGGCTGGTCGGACCTTCTGCCGTTGCTGAGGGTGGCGCATGGCGTTGACGCGCCGCAGGAAAACCAGACGCGCGACGCGGCCAGGCGCGCGTTCGACGAGGCGGTGCTCGAACGACTGGTCGCGCTCAACGCCGAGCGCGCGGCCGAGGAGGCGCGCGGGCGGGTGCGCTGGCTGCGGCCGGCGTTCCAGAATCCGCAGGAAAAAGCGGTACCGCAACAGGCCGAGCTGGACACCGACGGCGAAACCGAGACGGAAGCCGTCACGCCGGTCGCGGCGCTCAAGGCGCAGCCGTGGCCGAAGGACGCGGTGGCGCAGGTGCGTGCGGTCGCCGACGTCCTGTCCGCCAGCGTCGCGCCGCTCTCGGCCGACGACATCGCCGCGCGCTTCACCGGCCGCGGCCCGTGGAAGAAGCGCCTGCCGCAACTGCTCGACATGCTCGTCGCCCTCGGTCGTGCGCAGGAACAGAACGGCAGGTATCTCGCGGGCCGGTGAGTCGGTGCGACAGCTGAGTGATCGCGGGAGTCCTTTCCAATCCAGAGATGAGCCTGAAGGGTGGGTCTGAGTGAGGGGCTGTCAGGCGGCGGGACGCTGGGCTTTGCTGATGGAAAGGAACAACTGA